>CAIQIC010000532.1 GCA_903871765.1 uncultured Lentisphaerota bacterium | reverse complement strand
TTATTATAAGTATGGCACCCGAATAAAAATAATATAAACAAAAAACAACCGCAGACCTTAATTGTAAATACTTTCATGGAGAAATATTCCTTAGGCCGTCTGAACGGTCAATGCCCATTGCGCATCTATGCTCATTCTCAACTATGCGAGATTTAATTTCGCTATCTTGGCGCGACAAACCGCGGTTATTGAAATCATTCCAAACATGTTCTCCCTCATGGGCAAATGCTGATTCGATATTGAATTTAGCGCCATCATTCAATGTGCTTCTCTTTGGTTGTATTTGAATATAACCATGTGATCCATTAGCGAGTGCGGTTGAACTTGCCGTCGTTACCGTAATTAAGACAATTTTATCTTTTGACTTTTCTAAGTCTCGCAGATGTTGAGCCCCTGTTGTCAATTTACCTTTGCAATCCCGTCTGTTTTTAGCTCTATCATAATCGCCCTTTACTGATTTATATTCTGCTTTTGTAACCGTGTCGGATTTCTCAAATTCTACTTTATAACCCAAAAGATCAAAATAATTAATTGAATCATTTCTGCAAAAGGCATAGAGATGTCGGCATCCTTGCTCCTCAATGGGGTCGCGGGAGAGCCATCTCCCCGTATCGGGATCATAGTCGCGAATTCCGTAATAGACGCGTCCCGCCTCAATGTCGGTGTACTTGGTGCTGAACCGAAACAGCATATCGCCGGCCATCGGCCCTGTGGCGCGAAGTGTATTACCGAAGGGGCCATATTCAAAGATGGCAGTGACGGCGGCATCGTTGGATTTGAAAAGGCCGACCACGTTGCCATTGCCGTCGCTGGCGGCGAAGTGCGTGCCATTCGTCCCGGCGTTCACGGCCAGAAGGCCGCCAACCCCGCCAGCGCTCCCGACACCGGACGGGTCGGGACCTGCGGCCTGCATCGAGCCGGAAAGATCGAGGCCCCAGACGTAGCTGCGGATGGCCGTGCCACTGGAGTTTACCTCGGCCAGCAGGTTCCAACCGTCGTAAACGAAGCGGACATCGAGAACCTGAACCCAGGAGCTGCCGCTGAGGGAAAAGACCTGCTTCCTGACGCGCCGCCCCTGGAAATCATATTGAAATTCAAGCCTGAGGCGCGGGACGTCGCCGAGCAGGTCGGCCCGCGTCTCCATGGAGATCAGACGGTTCTCCGCGTCCCACGTGTTGGTCCAGCGCCCGTCGCTGGTCTGGTTGCCGTCCAGATCATAGGCGAACGCATAGGCGAACGGCTCCGGCGTCTTCGCTAGGAACAGGTGGCCCGAGTTGGTAATAGCGACGGGCGGATTTGTCAGTGTGCCAACCACCTCAATCGGCTGCCAGATGGCGGCGGCATCATTGGTGACGGCGATTTCCCGGTGGTAGTAGGCGTCCTGCCGTGTCGCGGTCTGACCGTTGACCGTGATGGTGGAGTTGGAATGGGCTGCGCCCAGGACATCCAGTGCGCCCGGTACAGTCCGCTGCTCATACTGATTCAGCAGGTTTGCCGTGTAGTCGGCCTTCCGGCTGCTCGATCCGTTGCGCATGTCTCCCCACTTCCGGTTGCCGATGTTGCCAAAACTGTCATCTTCATTTGTCATTTAACCAGACCTGACCCCGCTGCTCCGCTGCTATTCCGCTTAGGAACAAGACATAACTCATCATTTGGAAATGCAGCTCGAATCCTTTCCGCAGCAGCACGTTCGGCTGCAGTTGGTGTGATACCATCCTTTAATGTGCTTATTGTCTGTATTATAATCCCTGTTTCTATCATGCCGCATAATAATTTATCTATCAAATGTTCAGGCTTGACCGTGATCGCTAACTCGTCGTATCCATCATAATTGTAAGCTATTTTATGCCCCGTAGAAAGATATGGCATATTGCTTCTGGCGCCATCACCCAAACCATACTTTCTGCACAACAGCGCAACAGCGTTACAATAACCTGGCTTAAGAGTCATGATCCCTTGACCGCCCCTTACAAAGCTTTGAATCCATATTACATGTTTACCGTCGTTATGTATAAGGAAAGTAAAGCCATACTCTCCCCCCTCGCAGGAGCGACAGGATGGATTCTTATTCCCGCATGCATCACATTTGTAAGGGTATCTAATCCAATAAACTATATTCTCATCCACAGCCTTTGGGGCAGGGGAATCAACGTGATCTTTCCCGGACCAATTCAAAGATAGAAATAGAAGCCTTAGATCCTCTTTATTATCAATTTTTACTTCTTTATTATTTTTGATATCATGAAGTATAATAAATGGAACATCTCGAAATATCTCTGACTCCATCTTTACAAATAAATCAGACCCGTCTTTATTCATGTAATTAAACCGCGCTAACACAAGGGCAAGCAGTCCGCCAATAATCAACAATGCAACACACCAATGGTATATTGTCTTCATTATTGAACCGTATTTGCGGGCGGGACATTTTTTGATGATGGGTCTTCTTGTTCTGTGGCCTTAGTCTCGCCCTCCTTATGTTTATAATGAATATAGATTTTCTCAGTCATCTTGCGATCATTCTGACAAGGGCACCAACACCAGGCTTCAACTAGTAGCGTTTGTTGAAGTGTTGGACTGTCTATATATGATTCCTCTCCTCTCCGGCCTCGTATTCCTGGCGAACTTCCAGGATTTGGATGCCTGTAGCCTGGTTGACGAGTTACTTCATCACCGTGGGAGCATTTTTCTTTCCATGGCTTAGGGGGTCTTTTGTCTATGGAAGGATCATAATCGACAACCCATGAACCCTTTTCCTTCCTGTATTGGACAAGGAATACTTTCCCCTTTATATTATCTTTACAATCGCAATCACCCGCGTACCAAACATGAAAACCAGCCTTTCTTCCGATATATATTTCGGTCAGAGGGGTTGGAAAATCCTTGTGTTCCTCTTTCCAATCTCGGTAAATAGATAAAATCTCTTGACGCGGAAGATCTTCCCACTGTATCTCCAGTCCGAATGGATCGAAATAACTAATTGGACTGTTTTTTGTGAAAGAGTAGAGATTGATTCCGCCTTGCGCTCCAATAGGGTCTCTATTAAGCCAGCAAACACCGTTGTAATATCTGAAGGGATAATAATGTAGACCAGTTTGATCATCCTGATATTTGGTGGAAAACCGGAACGGCATTTCCGTGACCATCGGGCCAGTGGCCCGGAGAATGTTTCCGAAAGGATCATATTCAAAGATGGCCGTGACGGCAGCGTCGTTAGATTTATAAAGGCCAACCACGTTGCCGTTACCATCGCTGGCGGCAAAGTGCGTGCCATTCGTTTCGGCGGTCACGGCGAGCAGGCCGCCGACCCCGCCCGCACCCTGGAGAGAGCCGGATAGATCGAGGCCCCACACGTAGGAGTTAGTGGTGAGGTTTCCGCCAGAGGCGGACTGCTCGCTGACAAGCAGCCAGTCGTCGTAGATGAACCGGATGTCTGAAATCAGAACCCAGGAGCCAGAAATCCAGGAAAAGACCTGCTTCCGGACACGCCGCCCCTGAAGATCATATTGAAACTCCAGCCGTAGGCGAGGGACGTCGCCCGGTAGGTCGGCCCGCGTCTCCATGGCGATCAGACGATTCTCCGCGTTCCAGGTGTTCGTCCACCGGCCGTCGCTGGTCTGATTTCCGTCAAGATCAAAAGTAAATTGCTCTGCCGTTTTCGTCAGGAAAAGGAAACCTGAATTAGTGATGGCGACCGGCGGATTTGTCAGCGTGCCCACTACCTCGACCGGCTGCCAGACCGCTGAATTCGTATTGTCAACAGTAATTTCCTTATAATAATAAGCGCTGTGCCGCGTCGTGACTTGGCCATTGATCGTGACAGTGCCCTCGGGATGGGCCGACCCAATGATGTCCAATGACCCTGGCACGGTGCGGGACGTGTACTGGTTCAGGCTATTGGCCGTGTAGTTTGCCGTCCGTCCGTTCACGACCGCGATATTCCAGTTGCCAATGTCGTCGTCCGCGTACGAAAACTGCTGCCCGGCGACAGGATCGCCATTAAGCCAGCGCCGCACCGCATTGGTCAGTTGGCCCAAACTGTCACAACCATATTCCCAATAGCTGCCGTCCGCAAACGTGTTCCGCGTCCGCTGGTTGGCGGTATTATACTGGTAAGTGAAGGAATTGGCCACCGACAGCGAGGTCGAGGTCGGGGAGACGGCAAAGGTGGTGATGTTGGTCAATCGGTTCAGAGCATCGTAATGCTTTTCGACGCTCAGGGCGTTTATCAGGCCGTTGCTGAAGGTCAGGCCGGCCACCAGCGCGCTGTTAGGTACATAATCATAGGTGACGGTATTCTGGCCGAAACCCACGGTTTTCAAGCGCGAGGCGGCGCCGTAGCCGAACGTCTGCGTGAACCCCGCCGCGGTCAGGTTCGTGCGCCGGAGGATCGCGTCATAGAAATTGGTGACGGTCACGCCGGCGACGGGGAAGGATTCCGTCAGGACCTGCCCGGCGTCGTTGTACGTGAGCTGGCGGGTGCCGGTGCCGTCGCTGACGCTGATCGGCCGGCCCCGGCGGTCCAGGACTTGCGCGACCGGCGCCGTAATCCCGTCGCTGTAAGCCGTGTTGGTTAGCAGGCCGCTGGCATCGAAACTGTTGGTGATGGAAATTCCCCGCGCCAAGGCGCGGATCCAAGGCCGTCCGCCGGGGGTGAAAGAGAGGGCGTTGGTCGTGCCATCCTGATAAATCTTGCCGCCGGGGAAGCCCGTCTGCTCGGCATAGAACCAGCGCGTGGTCGCCGCGCCAGATTGCAGCGCAAAATTCGTCCACGTCGTCAGGCTGGCTTTGCGGCCGGCGTAATCCCAGCCGTGGGCTGCGGGATAGTTGCGCCCGCCGCGGATCAGGTTGGTCTCGCCGGTCGGCCAGTATGTGAGGATCGTCTGCGCCCCGTCCGGCAGGGTGTTGGTGGAGACCCGGCCCATCACGTCGTACGCGAACAACTCCGTCTGGCCGCCCCGGCTGACCGACGTCGTCTGATCGGCGTCATCGAAAACGAAGACCTTCGCCCCCAGCCGGGCATCCGTGTTGGTCGCCAGGCGGCCGGCAGCGTCATATCCAAGGGTCGCACCCTCAAGTTGACCGCCAGCGGCATCCTTCCGCGTCGCGCTGATCAGCCGGCCGTTCTCGAAGACGCTGACGCTGAAGCTGCCGTCGGGCGCGGTGTTGGTGACCGTGCGCCGGGCATTGGCACGGTCCAGGGCTGTGGTGATCAGGTTGGTCAGGCCGAAGGCGATGTTCCGCTCGGCCAGGCTTTCGACGCCTACCTCATGCGCCTCCACGCAGACCGGCGCGTCTTCGGTGAGCACCCAGGTCGCCGCGCGCCGGGTGAGGCCCAGGTCCGTGGCCAGCACCTCGTTGACGTTGCTGACGATGCGGTCCGTGCTGTAATTGATCACGTTCGTCTTGCTCATGCTCACCGCGGTGATGGCCCGCTCGCCCCGGGCGTTGTAGGCGTAAAGCGTGGTGACGCCGTCGCCGTCCTTCTGCCATTCGAGCTGGCCGAGGGTGTTGTAGTGCACCTCCTCCACCACGTTGCTGTCGGCGCGGATCCTCTTGAAGGGGTGGCCGGCCATGTCGAAATAGGTCTTGGTCCATTCGGAGCTCTCGGTGCCGTCGGCCAGCAGTTTGATTTCCTGATCGTACAGACGCTGAACGCCATCCACCGGCTCAACATCGTAAACATGGCGAACCCCGTGGACCCCGGTGCCGGTGACGCTCTTGGGCTGGCCGTCGCGGTAGGAGGCATCAATCCGGGTGCTGCCGTCGGGGAAGACGTTCGTTCGGACGAGGGCGCCGCCAACCAGCCCCTCGGCAAAGGTCGTGACATTGCTCAAGGCGTTGGTGGCGGCCAACTGGCGGCCGGCCGTGTCGAAGGTGCTGGAGCCCATCCGGACGCCGTTGCGGAACATGGCGATCACGCGACCGGCCGCATCCAGCACGTTGCTGGTGGTTACGCCGGCCCGCAGCGTGCCGACCTCTCGCCCCGCGTCATCGTAGTAGTGCTGGGTGAATATGCCCTCCCGGTCCGTCTGGTTGTCCAAATGGCAGCAATCGTAATTGAAGTAATCGTAAGTGCCGTCGAGGTAATCAGCCTCCTTCGTTCGGCCCAGCTCATCCAAATTCGTCGTGGTCACGCTGGCGTACGGCAGGTCGAGGTAGCCGCGGTCCCAGACCTGCTGGGAAAGCTGCTGCCCGGCCAGGTTGAAAATCGTCACGGTCTTGGTCCCGTCGCTGACGGGCGGATTGCCCGAGCTCGGAGCACCGCGCCATTCCGTGATGGTCTTGGTCTGATTGCTGACAACGGTATACTCGAAGATGCTGACCGTTCCATCCGGCCGCAGGATGCTCAGCGGCTCGCCGTAGACGGCCGAGGAAACGTATTCGCCCATATTGTTCGTGGTGATCGTCGTCAGCGTATTGGCGCCGGCATAATCCGTGACGCCGGGGGCCGTGCAGACGACATCCTTCGTCACGGCGCCGGACACCACGTGAAACCGCCGGCTGACCTCCGTGGATCCCACGTAATCGGTCTCCATGGTCCGGCGAGTGCCCGCCCCGTCATCAAAGTACTCGAACTCGGTCCGCCGGCAGTCGTTGGTCTGCGCATCCGTCATATCCTTGAACGGCGTCCACTTCCGGATCGGGCGCGACCACTCGTCGTACGCATACCGCCCCCAGGAGCCGTCCGCGCCCTGCACCAGCGTCAATTGGCGGTAGTTGAGATCGTTGGTGTCCACGCAATAGGTCCACTTGTTGGTCAGCGGCCGGTCGCTGTTGGGGCCGATGATCTGCTGCGTCAGGTTGGTCAGGCCCCAGGGGAAGACCGTGTATTCCTCGATTTTTCCCATGGCCGGCGTGCCGCCGGGATATTTCACCGCGTAGGTCTGCGTGCATACGTTTGTCGTGCTGCCCCAGTCCTTGTTGCGCAGTTCGCAGATAACGCCGTTGTTCGTCAGCGTCCAACCAGACCCGGTCCAGCCGTAGTCAAACCGCTGTGTCCAGGCTGCGCCATATTGCTGTACCTGCAGCCAGGAGCGATCGCCGCCGCCCGGATAGGAAACCGCCACGCTCAAGTAGGCGTTGGAGGTCGGCTGGTACAGGCCGTTGGTGTCCGGCCCGGTGAACCCGTCGCTGTGGTAGTAATTCACCGTAAAGGATGCAGGGCTGTTCGAGACGATGTCGGCCAACAACTGCGAGGTCTTCGCCTGCCGGATGCTGCCGTCGGCGTTGGTGACTGCCGT
This sequence comes from uncultured Lentisphaerota bacterium, assembly GCA_903871765.1. GTDB lineage: Bacteria > Verrucomicrobiota > Kiritimatiellia > CAIQIC01 > CAIQIC01 > CAIQIC01. Next base: position 17,081 of record CAIQIC010000532.1, on the reverse strand, counting down.
GACGCCCGCCGCCAGTTGCGGCTGCAAGCCCGCCGGCTGGGCCAGCATGGGGTCATTGTTGTCGCCCTGCAGCCAGAGCTGGCCGGCCGGCTGCCCGTAGTTGTCCTGGCCCAGAGGCAGGGTGACATCCACGCCGTTGGCCTTGGCCACCGCCTTCTCCATGTTGCAGCCGCAGCCATCGCCTTCCCAGGCGATCCACGAGATGCTGATGTTCCAGCTCAGGTTAAAGGGACCAGAATTGTTGGTATAGGGCGCTTGCTCAATGGCTCTGACTCGCAAACGGTTGCCGGCCATATCAACATTCTTGACGACAGAGCCGACCGGCACATGGTACGGAAGGGCATTGGTATTGGTATCTATTTCGCCAAGCGAGCCGGCCTCTTGGAAAAAATTGCTGTCGATAATGACGATAAAATGGCCCGGCGTGATTTTGAACGGAAACGCATCACTCTCCAGATCTGCTGACAAGTTGCAACAGAAGGTGGAAACATTGGTTGAATACAGGATCTTCTGCGTCACGGCGCAGGGTGGGATTGACCCCTGGGCATGCAGCGCCGGGGCCGACGCTACCAGAATACCGAGCAGCAGTGCTGCAAAAATCAGCCGGACCTCGTTCCGAGGAGCGCCACGCTGGATGATGTTTTTCATGGCGCCTCCTCATTGCGGCGTCTGGTACAGCGGGGTGTAGACCTGCAGGGCTAGCGCGGCATTGGGGTCGGGCGCCACGACCGCCAGTGGATTGTGGCCCAGCAGGTATTCGCTCAGGTTGCTCACGCCGTTGCTGTTGGCGTCGGCGTATTGATCGGTGCCCGTAAGATGGCCAAAATATTTCATTTCCCACCAGTCCGGCAGGCCATTGTTGTCGCTGTCCGCGAGGGGATCCACGGCCAAGGCCCGGTAGAAGCGTTGATCCGCATTCGTCACAGTCGTGTCCGTCCAGCCGTAAGGATTCTGGCCGGCTATATCCAGGTCGTTGCCCAGCGGCACCCAATTTGTCGCCAGCAGATCGGAGATGGCGAGGATGAAGTGGTGGTAGCCGGCGTAGCTTACGTTGTAGCCGACGGTCAGGTTTGCCCCGTTTGTGTCCATGCTGATGCTCAGGATGGCCAGGGTGTCAGGTGGTGTATACGCCGGGGGATTCGTTTCGCCAAAGGTCTGCATCATGCTCGATTGCTGCTGGGCCTCCTGTTGGGCCTCGGCCGCCACCAGCAGGAAGGGCACCACATCGTCCATCGCAATCAGCCGGAGGGAAATCTGGATGCGGGCGGGGTCGTGTTGGGCCAACCAGGCGTTGGTATTCGCGGCCGTCAGGCTCGCGCCCCAGTTGGGCCGCCAGTTAAGCAGCCAGGCAACCGGATCATATCCGGTCGGCGGCGGCATCGTGTACAGCACATCGCCGTTACTGTTCAGGAAGACCGTATCACGCGTCGTGGGGTCCTGGGCGATCGTCAGGGGGTACACCGAGACGCCATGGATCTGCGCCGAGGTCAGCAGCGTGAGATCGAAGCCCGCGGGCAGGTTGGTGAAGTTAAAGGGCGTCAGCGAGCCCGGTGCCGTCATGCTCATGTCCGCGGTTGGCGGGAGCATCGGCAGGTAGGTATACTGGGCATCTTCGAGGAGTTGTGCCAAGGCGTTGAGGTTGTTGCAGCGGTGTGCCATCAGGTTTAAGTACTGGTTGGTGCTGATGGTCGGCGTTGAACTGCCGCCAACCTGCGCCGCCGACAGCATGGCCATCTCGGCGACGACCAACCCGCCGCAGAGCGTCAGCAGCACCAGCGTGCCGACCCGCCTCTTTGCCATCTTCATCCACGACCCCCTTGGACCCATGGCCCCGCCGGCCGCGGATCAACACAACTCGTTGGACTTCGAATTGCATCCTATTCCTTCTACGGGTGCCGTCAACCTTGCATTTTCGCTCCAAAAATTGCCACTCGCCGCCATGGGCGCAGCCCAAGGCGGCGACAGCCTGATGGAGAAAGCGGAAAAGCGCGGATCGGAGCACTATCTGGGAAGGCAGGCGGCCATCAGACAAATGACCAGGTAGACGATACCCAGCGGGTCCGGGAAGCCGAACACGGCAGCCAAGAGGCCCGTGATGACCAGCAGCGCTCGCATGCGCAAAATCTAACGCAGGATCACCGTGACCTCAAACGGGGCTCCGAAACATGAGCAGGATGTGGACTTGGCCCGGCGGTAGCCGGGCTAAGTCCGACAGCCTGCTAGAACGTGTAGAACAGCTCCCAGCGGGCGAAATAGGCGGTGTCGCTCACCTTGTAGTAATCGCCGGGCTTGACCACTTCCAGCCAGAGATGCCCTTTGAGCGAATCGGCCGAGGACAGCAATTTCTCCGTGATGGTAAACTCGCCCTTGATCACGCCCAGCCAGCCCCGGTTGTGGCCGCCGCCGGGACCGTCGGCTTCCGGCGCGGTCATGTAGCCGCCCATGGCGGTGGTCTTGAGCCATTTGGCCGTCGCCGGAAAGACAATACCAGCCGGCGGACAAAGATGACCCCGCCGTGGAATTCCACGCCGCCCGCCGACCGTCTATCTCGCTGCGTCTACAAATTTCCGTGACCTTTCGCGGCGGGCCGTTGTTCGCTGCGTCCGGGCCCTAGAACGTGAACATGACCTCCGGGCGGAGGAAGTACCAAGCCGCATTGTTGGCGTAATAATCGCCCGGCAGTTGCACCTCGGCCAAGAGGTGGGCGCTGAGGTGATTGCTGAATTTGTATTTGAGCATGGCCTGGAGGAAATGGCCGCGGAAATTGCCGGTGCCGGTGAACAGGCTGGGCACGCCGCGCGTGGCCACGTCATGTTCGGCAAACAGCGCGAAGTAGGCGGCGTTGACCTCCATGGCCTGCGACGGGTTGCAGATCCAGCCCGGTCCCACACGGTGCAGGTTGGCCTCGTTGCCGATGCGCGTCTCGGCGGCAAACGAGTACAGGCCGATCTCGCTCCAGCGCGGCCAGCGGCCCCACAGATTATCGAACATTTCGTCCTGCTTCGTCGCGGGATTGTCGCCGGAAAGAAATTCGTAAGCACAGTAGATTTGATTGTTCAGGCTGTCCTTGAAGAGATAGGTCAGCTTGCCGTTCACAGCAAAGGCGCTGATGTCGCGATACGCCATTTTCGCCGCCGGATCGGCCGTGGTGGCATCGTCGTTGATGGAAGGATCCTGCTTCCGGCCAAACTGGTACGCGCCCTCGGCGGAATATTTCCAGTGCCCGGCGATCAAACCGGACAGGCGGCCGCCAACCGTATAGATGTCCGCATTATCCGGACGGAACTTCGCCGCGTCTTTGGTCCCCAGGGGCAAAGCGCTGGAGACTTCGTCATGCTTGTAAATGAAATAGGTGTCCACATTGGCTTCCGGCACGCTCTTGTTAGCCACCCAAAAGATCCCGCCGGCCTCGTTCTGTTCGGTTTCCAGCAGATCCCGATTGTTGATGGTCGGCAGCCAGGCGCCATCCAGCGCCTTCTGCACAATGCCAATGGCCTCGATGGTCGTATGTTGCTCCTTAAGCTCGTAGGTCAGGCGGGCCGCGTCGAGATAGTAGGTCCAGGACCCATCAAACGGCGTGCCATCCCCCACCAGCCAACCGTCGCCCAGTCCGCTCGGCGTGCCCGGCAGGAAGTCCTGGCGTCCCAGCTTGAGCTTCAGCGGCAGGCCCAGCATGTTGCGCCATTCCACGTTCAGGTTATCAATGATGCCTTCCCTCAGATCCGGCCCGCTATCCGGACTGAACGGCGTATAACCCGCGGAGCGCATCCATTCTCTCGCCTCGTCCGCCACCCGCACGTTCAGGCTGAGGTCGTCGACCGGCGTGACGCTGGCCCAGATCCGCGCGCGAAACCGCAGGTAGTTCTGTTCGTGCAGGGGGTTGTTCGGATTGAGGGTCAGCAGGTTGTCGAACCACTCTTCCCGCACGCGCAGATCCGCGCCCCACGACAGCCACGGCGTCGGGTGCTTAATATCCTGAATGGCCTGTTCGGTGGAGCTTAGTGGAGCGGGCGCGACAGCGGCACCCGCGTTGGTCTGCGTGCTTTGGGCCAGGGCACCGTGCAGCGACAACGCCAATACCGCCAGGGCCGACATGCTTACCTTGGTCATCATGAGCACCTCCTTATTGCTCTGGCACACTCGCCGGGGCTGCGCCATGTGTAGTACCGCCGGGGTGCCATCAAGCATTTATGTTGCAATTATTATCGGGCGGATGGATCTGTCAAGCTCTTTAATCGTTTTTTTTGCCGGACCTGTTTGCCGCTGCCCAAACGGGCCTGGCTACCATGGGTCGGAGACTTTCGGTCGGCAGCGATGAATTATTCGCTGTGCTTTTTCTTACACCAACTCGGCAAAGACCGCGTCGCTCACAAACAACCCCGCTGCGGTCAGCCGCAGCCGGCGGCCCTCCCGCTCCAGCAGGCCCAGCGCCAGCGCGCGCGCGAGCGCGCCGCCGCCCAGCGCCTGCACGTCGAATCCGGTCTGCCGCCGGAACTCATCCTCCTCCACGCCGGCGGTGCGCCGCAGGTTCAGGATCAGCGTCTCCCGCGCCTTGGCCTCGGCCCCCAGGATTTCCTCAAACGCGCAGGACGACCGGCCCTCCGCGAGGCTGGCGGCGTAGGCTTCCAGATCGGACAGGTTGGCGCTCCGGCGCCCCTGTCCATGCGAGTGCGCGGCGGGGCCGCAGCCGAAATAATCGCCCCCGGCCCAGTAGTTCAGGTTGTGACGGCAGGCGCGGCCCGGACGGGCAAAATTGGAAATCTCATATTGCTCATAGCCGGCGGCGCCCAGCCGCCGACGGATCAGATGATACTGCTCCGCCTGCTCGTCGTCGGCTACCTCCGCGACGGCGCCGTGCGCCCGCCGCGCCGCCAGCGGCGTGCCCGCCTCGAAGCTCAGCGCATACACGGACACATGCTCGGGCTGCCAGCGCAGCAGTTCCTCCAGGTCCTGCGCCAGCCCGGCGCGCGGCACACCCGGCAGGCCGTACATCAGATCCACGCCGAGGTTGTCGAAGCCCGCCGCGCGCAAGGCCTGGTAGCTTTCCGCCGCCTGACGCGCTGTGTGGCTGCGACCCAGCGCGGCCAGGTTGCGGTCGTCCAACGATTGGACCCCCAGCGAGACGCGGTTAACCCCGCCTGCCCGGAGCCGCGCGGCTTTTTCCGCCGTCACCGTGCCCGGGTTGGCTTCGCAGCTCCATTCGCCGTCCGCCGGCAGGCGAAACCGCCGGTGCACCAAATCCAGCAGTCGCGTCAGCGACTCCGCCGGCAGCACCGTCGGCGTGCCGCCGCCCACATAGACCGTGTCGGGTACGAACCCGGCCGGCAGTCCGCGCAGTTCCCGCTCCAGGGCGTCCAGGTAGCGCGCTATGGCGGCGCCGGCGACCGCGTCCGGTTGGTCCGCCAGCGGCAGGGAATAGAAATCACAGTAGGCGCACTTCCGGGCGCAAAACGGGACGTGAATATACAGCCCCGGCACGCTACTTATCCAGGCCGATGGCGAACATGCGTTCAAGGTCGTGTCTGGAAAACACCCGGAAGGCGATCAGCGTCTCGGACCGGGTGATGCCGTCCACCTTCAATAAATGGCGCGTGACGATATTGGACAGATCCTCGCTGTCCTTGACGCGTACGATCGCGACCAGGTCGTAACGGCCGGCGACGGAATACACCTCGGTGATGCCCTCCATCGCCGAGAGCTGTTCCGCCACCTCGTTGACCTTGTTCCGTTCGACGTTCAGCAGCACCATGGACGTGATCATTGCATTGTCTCCTTCCGCCGCTTGGCAGTCTCCGTCAGCCTCAGGTCTCAGGTTTCAGATCCGCGAAGCGTTCTTCGCAGGAGAATCAGCTTTCAGGTCTCACGGCCCGCCCCGGCCTCACCAGAAATGGTAATTGCCCGTCTCCAGCACGTAGATCCCCAGCAGAAAATTGGTGACGCCATGTGAGAGGGCCGCCGCCCAGATGTCGCGCGTAAAGATCATTACAAACCCGAAGGCCAAGCCCGCGAAAATGCCCACCAGCCACTGGCTGTGCTCAAAGCCGAAAGCCCCGTTCATCAGAAAGAATATCGCCGGATGAAAATAGCCGATATCCAGGCGCACAAAATTCTCCGAGACCATCCAGCGATAAATAAAGCCGCGAAAGAAGAATTCCTCGATCACGGCGATGACGAGCGCCGATCCTCCCAGGCGCACCAGGCTCAGCGGCCAGCCGCACACCTCCGGCGCATACGGCCAGATCTTCGGCGGTTTGGGCGCCTCGACCCAGGGCTGCACTGCAAACATCTTCTGGTAGAAATCATAAAACACCGGGTTGCGGCTTTTCATCCAGGCGCTTTCGGGTCCCACCCAGACCACATAGACCAGCACCCCAACGACCAGCGCCAGAAAAAGATTCTGCATCTTGAGCGGCGTGTACCAGCGCCAGGGGCGCAGGACCAGGAACAGCCCGGCGCAGACCGCGGTTTGCATCGCGTACCGCCAGGCCGTGGGCAGGCCGGGGATATCCAGCAGGATCATGATGGCCACCCAAGCCACATAGGGCACGATGTGGCTCATCGTCGCCTGGCGGATTTCGCGGGGCGGTGCCGGTACGGTGCCGGCCGCCGCCAATCTTTTAAAGCTCCAGCGCATGGTGCTTTTGGACGTGCGCCCGGCGCGCGACGGCGCGACCAGGCACGGCCCTTGGGTGTGGGCAGCGTAACGGAAAGTCTTGCGGTTGGCGATGCTTTTCCCAATGATGCAGGAAAAATGCCACCCCTGCTGCCCATACTCGGTACCGCCGAGGTCGCCGCCCGCCGCGCCCGACCCCTCCAGCCCCACGAGCGCGGCTATTGGGCCATGTACGCCGGCGACCTGGAAGGAATCGTCACCGATCCGCGCCTGATGCTGGTGCCGGTGGACGACCACCTCGTCCACCGCGGTGACGGGATTTTCGAGACCGCCAAATGCGTCGGCGGCAACATCTACAACCTCGCCGCGCACCTCGACCGGCTCGAGCATTCGGCGGCAAGCATCCATCTTGCGCCGCCGATGGACCGCGCCACGCTCACGGACATCATCGTGCAGACCGTCCGCGCCGGCGGCCGGCGCGACTGCCTGATCCGCGTGCTGCTGTCCCGCGGGCCGGGCAGCCTGGGTATCAACCCCTTCGACTGCCCCCGGGCCGGCCTGTACGTGATCGCCTACGCCGGCCATCCGCCATTCCTGCAGGCGCATCCGGCGGGCGCGCGGATCATAACCAGCCGTGTGCCGGTCAAGCCGCCCTTCCTGGCCATCATCAAGACCGTGAACTATCTGCCCAACGCGCTGATGAAGCGGGAAGCCGCGCAGGCCGGCGTGGATTTTGCCGTCAATTTCGACGAGGCCGGCCATCTGGCCGAGGGTGCCACGGAGAACATCGGCCTGATCACGCCGGAGGGCCTGCTGCGGTTGCCCAAGTCGGACCGGATTCTGGCCGGCACGACGATGAACCGCGTGGCGGACCTGGCGGCGGCGCTGGTGCGCCGCGGCGTGCTGGCCGGCGTGGAGCGGGCGGACATCACCCGCGCGGAAGGATATGCGGCCCGCGAGGTGCTGATATTCGGCACCACGCCCGATGTCGCCCCGGTGGTCGAATGGGACGGCCGGAAAATCGGCGCCGGCGGGCCGGGGCCGGTGGCGCTGGCGCTGAATGCTTTGCTCGAGCGGGACATTCGAGAAAACACCGCCCTCCAGACGCCGGTGTGGGCCTGAGCCGCGCGGCCCTTCGCCCGCGCGTTACACGGCTTGCAATTATCTGCTTGCTTTCCCGCGGCCGGCGCGTACTATGTTTTCATTGACTGCGGGGTGGAGCAGCCTGGTAGCTCGTCAGGCTCATAACCTGAAGGTCGTTGGTTCAAATCCAACCCCCGCTACCATTTGAAGCAGAATAGCCAGCCGTCCGGCTGGCTTATCTGTCTGAAATGGCCCGTCGTAGCTCGGAATGCGTTATGAACCTGCCGAGCCAGAAACCCTGTGCCGTTTATATTCTCTGGTCCGATATCGGCCAGCGCTTCTATATCGGCAGCACAGAGAACGTCGCCCACCACCACGCGCAGCACAATGCGGGCGGGGCGCCGCGCGCGCCGGCGGCGGTTTGCGCGGCACAAGCCCGGCGTGCCTGTGTAATTGCAACGCCATGGACCTGAGCGCGGAAGCGCGCTTGCCAACCGCGGCGGGTTTTCATCCCGGGCTGAAAATCCAGGCCGGTCTACGGCGACGCAGGAAAGCCGGGTTCTGTTAAGGGGGGGAAGCATGCAGCCTGCAGCACTTAATGCGCAGATCATCGAACTGGGCAGGAACATTTTCCGGGACATTGCCGGGGAGAAGCCCGCGCTTTTCAACAAAGGGATGTGGATCGGCAAGGTCATGGACTGGTGCATGCAGAATGAACTGTTCAAGGTCCAGATGTTCCGGTTCGTGGATGTCTTTCCCGCCCTCCGCACCGGCCAGCAGGTTACCCGCCATATTCGCGAATACTTCGGCGACGAAAACGACCTGCCGCCCTTCCTCGCGTGGGGCGCCAAGGCCGCCGGCCGATTGGGCGCGCTCGGCGGCGCTGTGCTCAATAAAGCCATCGCCGCCAATATCCGCGAGATGGCCGGCCAGTTCATCCTCGGCGAAAACCACCGGGCGGCCGTCCAGAATCTGGAACGGCTCCGCCGGGACGGTTTCGCCGCGGTCGTTGATCACCTAGGCGAGGCCACGCTGTCCGAGGAGGAAGCCGATGGCTATGTCAACACCTATCTGGAATTACTCGAGGCCCTGCGGCAGGCGCAGGAGCAGTGGCCGGGACTGCCGGGCAACGGTCGCGATGCGGGGCAGGACTGGGGCCACACGCCTAAGATCAACGTCGCCATAAAACCCACGGCCCTCTTCTGCCTGGCCAGGGCTCAGGACTTCGAGGGCTCCGTGGCGGCCATCCTCGCCCGCGCCCGCCGGATCCTCGCCAAGGTGGTCGAGCTGCACGGCTTCCTCTGCCTCGACATGGAGACCTACCAGCACAAGGAAATCATTCTTGAAGTTTACCGCCGGCTCAAGCTGGAATTCCGCCACTACCCGCATCTCGGCATCGTGCTGCAGTCCTATCTCCGGGACACGGACCAGGATCTGGACGCGCTCCTCGCGTGGGCCGGGCAGCACCAGGTCCAGATATCGGTCCGGCTCGTGAAAGGCGCCTACTGGGACTACGAAATGGTTCGGGCCGCGCAGAACGGCTGGCCGGCGCCGGTGTGGACCATCAAGGCGGAGAGCGATGCCGCGTTCGAGCGGCATTCGCGGATCTTGTTGGAGCATCACCCCCTCTGCCACTACGCCTGTGCTTCGCACAACATCCGCTCGATCGCCGCGGCGCTGGTCATAGCCCGCGAACTGCACGTGCCGGAGGACCGCTACGAATGCCAGGTGCTGTACGGCATGGCCGAGCCCGTGCGCCGGGCGATCCTCAAAAACACCGGCCGCACCCGGCTCTACTGCCCCTACGGCGACTTGGTGCCGGGGATGGGCTACCTGGTCCGCCGTCTGCTGGAAAACACGGCCAACGAATCCTTCCTCCGCCAGAGCTTTGCCGCAGAAGCCCGGATCGAGCAATTGCTCGAGGATCCGGCGGTCACCGCCGAATTCGCGCGCGCCGCCGCGCCGGCAGCGGCCGGGCCGGGTCCCGGAGAACTGCCGCCGTTCCGCAATGAGGCCCTGGCCGATTTCACCCGGGCCGCGCACCGTGCGGCCTTCCTCCGGCAAATCGCCGAAGTCCGGCGCCAGCTCGGCCGCACTTATCCGCTTTTCATCGGCGGCCGGGAAATCACCACCGCAGACTGTCTGTCGTCGGTCAACCCGGCGCAACCGTCGGAAGTTATCGGCCGGGTTTGCCAAGCGGGCGTGGTGGAAACCGGCGCGGCGCTGGCCGCGGCCCAGGCGGCCTTCCCCGCGTGGCGCGATACCGCGCCGCGCCGGCGCGCGGAATATCTGCTCGCGGTCGCCGCCGCCGCCCGCCGGCGGGCCTTCGAACTGTCCGCCTGGCAAGTCCTCGAGATTGGCAAGCAGTGGGACCAGGCCTATGCCGACGTCGCCGAAGGCATTGACTTCCTCGAATACTATGCGCGTGAAATGATCCGCCTCGGATCACCCCGGCGCGTCGGGCTGGCGCCGGGTGAACTGAACCATTATGGTTACGTGCCCAAGGGCGTCGCGGCCGTCATCGCGCCCTGGAACTTCCCGCTGGCCATCAGCCTCGGCATGGTGTCCGCCGCCCTCGTCACCGGCAACTGCGTAGTCTACAAGCCGTCCGGCCTGACCGCCGTCATCGGCTGGCAGTTGGTGGAACTCTTCCGCGCGGCCGGCCTGCCGGCCGGCGTTTTCAATTACACGCCCGGCCGTGGTGCCGTGATGGGCGATTACCTGGTGGACAGCCCGGCGGTGAGCCTCATCGCCTTCACCGGCTCCATGGAAGTCGGGTTGCGCATCATCGCCCGGGCCGCGCAGGTGCATCCGGGGCAGACTCACGTCAAGAAGGTCGTCTGCGAGATGGGCGGCAAGAACGCCATCATTATTGACGACGATGCCGACCTCGACGAGGCCGTGCCGCACGTCCTGTACTCGGCCTTCGCCTTCCAGGGGCAGAAGTGTTCCGCCTGCTCCCGGGTCATTGTGCTCGACGCGGTTTATGACCAATTGGTCGCGCGTCTGGTGGCCATGGCCCGCGCCGCGCGGGTCGGGCCCGCCGAGGATCCGGCCAATTACCTGGGCGCGGTGGCGGATGACCGGGCCATGCAGAGCATCAGGAGCTACATCGCGATCGGGAAACTGGAAGGCACGCTCCTTTACGAGAGCCCGGTGCCGGCCGGCCCCGGCTATTATGTGCCGCTGACCATCATCGGCGGGATCACGCCGCAGCACCGGCTCGCGCAGGAGGAGATTTTCGGCCCCGTCCTGGCCGTCATGCGGGCCAAGGATTTCGATGAGGCCCTGGCGTGGGCCAACGCGACGAAATTCGCGCTCACCGGCGGCGTATTCAGCCGGAGCCCGGACCATCTCGCCCGGGCCCGGCGCGAATTCCGGGTGGGCAATCTCTACCTGAATCGCCACATTACCGGCGCCTTGGTCGAACGCCAGCCGTTCGGCGGCGCCCGGATGTCGGGCGTCGGCACCAAGGCCGGCGGTTCAGATTACCTGCTCCACTTCATGGACCCGTATGTCGTGACCGAAAACACCATGCGCCGCGGTTTCACGCCTTCCGACGAGCCGGCCAGCGCTGGCGCCTGACTCGATCAGGCGGCCCCGGGGCTGAATCGGGGCCGTTGTTTTTCATCGTGCCGGCAGACCGGCGGTTGCCTGGCCTGGGCACGGGCAGCGCCCTCTAGGACCGTTTCCTCGCCAGCTGGCCCGCGAGACCGGGGGCGTCAGCCGCTGCATGACGCACTATGACGCAAGACCGGGCAGGCGACAGTGCCAGCCCCGCCGCTCACCCATTCAACGCGTTCGCACCCCGCTTGACGCGGATTACCTTTATGGTGGATGTGCGCTAAGTCCGCTATGCCCGCTTATCGGACATAGGCAAGGGGCAGCGTAGCATCCTCCAACGCGCCCTGACGAACCGCTAATTGCAGGAACACGGCGTTCGCGACATGCGCACGTTGTGGATTGTTCTTCACTACGGGCCTAACGCCCGAGTCTAATCGGAACCGCCCGGTGCGGACCCGCACGCCGGGTGGTGTGGCCGCCGGGGCTGACCTTCACCGGTCAGTCCCGACGAGCCGATTGGGCACATCGTTTCCCATATTTCAGAGCCCCCCATAGAAGCGACCAAATGCATGCGCAAGCATCACGGCCATGAGCAGGCCCCCCAATCCCGCAATGAGAACATGCCTTGTCCGACGCAACTCAAATTGTCCAACGCGGCATACGAGAAAGTAGCCGATAACAAGGTTGAGCGCGCCCCAAAGCACATTCACCACGGCGGAAGAGAGCCCTTGCCCCGGGGGAGAGGCAAAAGGGCTTTGGAAAGGGTGCCCTGTAACGCCGCTCACAAAATGCGGGATCGCATTTGTGAGAAAGGCACCCCCGAAAAAGTAAGCGATATAATGATTCCAGCGCATCGGATTGATTCTCCTTTTTATTGACCAGCATGCAGACCGTATTTTGCCAGCACGCCAGCGGCTTTCCAAACAAGAAATTGCTCGGACACGCCTGCTGGAGTCGTGCCGTTTTTCGACGACAGGCGAAATAAAAAAAGGTGTAGGCGCATTTTCACATGCCGCCTCGCAACATCAAGCCATCCCGAATCTGTTCCTGTCAGATGGCGCTGTTCGCGGTTGCACATCAGGCCGCAATGCATTTCAGCCCTTTCAGCGAAGCCCTGCTTGGACTCAAGCCCGTTCTGGCTATTCCGCGCCATGCTTGCTATGTATCCATGGTTCGCGCATGAGGCAGAGCATGAGCACAAAGCCGTTGGCCTGGTACGTGCTGGCCGTGTTCAGTCTGGTAGGTTTACCCAGCGCCTGGGGCGCCTCGGGCGATTTGGTGTTGGCTGCGGAACACGCCACCATCAGGACCGAGGGCGCGCCGCAGCCCGGCGGGGGCTGGAACCTCTACAGCAACGGCGAGGTCGGGGACTTCATCCGCGTCGGCACGTCCGGCCGGTACCACGTCACCATCCGCGCCTGGGGCAGCCCGGCCGGCGGCGTCTGGCCGGAGATGGCGTTGCTGCTGGATAACGACCCGCTGACGAACGTTACGGTGCGATCGGCGAACCCCACGGATTACCCGTTCGACGTGGCCATGGTCGCCGGCCCGCACACGCTCGCGGTGGCGTTCCTCAATGACGCCCTCATCGGCAAGGAAGACCGCAACCTCTACCTCGCACGGTTCACCATCAAGCCCCCCGCTGGCGCGGTGGCGCCGGTGCTTGCGGCGCGCAGCGAGCTGGACGAGATCGCGGCCCGGCGCGAAACCGAAATCGTCGCCGCCACCGCCGCAGCCATCGAACGGATCCGCAAGTCCGACGCCCTCATCCGAGTGGTAGACGCTGCAGGAAAGCCGGTCGCCGGCGCCCAGGTCACGGTGACGCAGTCGGCCCACGAGTTTCTCTTTGGCTGTAACATTTTCGAGTTCGCCAGCGGCACAGCCTACCGGCAACGCTTTGCGGAACTGTTCAACTACGCGACGGTCGGGTTTTATTGGCGCTGGTATGAAGAGGAAAGAGGACAACCGAAGTACGCCGACACCGACAAGGTCGTCGCGTGGTGCCAGGAGCATCACATCCGGATGAAGGGGCATCCCTTGCTATGGGGCGATGAGGCGGGTGTGCCGCCATGGTCACACGGCCAGCCCGCTCCGGAGCTGCAACGGCAGCGTGTGCAGGACATCCTGAACCGCTATCGGGATAAAATTGATTTCTGGGAGGTCGTCAACGAACCGGCGCACCAGCCCGTGCCGAAGATCGACGACCCATACCGCTGGGCTCGGGCGATCAACTCGAACGCCTACCTGATCGTCAATGACTACCACGTCCTGGCCGACGGCTGCCCGCCGTTCTTCCATCTGCTGCAAACGGCCAAACAGAACGGTGTCCCCTTCGACGGCATCGGTATCCAGGCGCATGAGCCCCGCACCATGCGGTTTCCGCTCGACCGCGTACAGCAGACCCTCGACCGGTACGCCACGCTCGGCAAGGAACTGCATATCACGGAATTCACTCCCACCTCCGGCGGCGATAAAATCACCGGCTCGCACCTCCACGGCGTCTGGGACGAGGCGGCGCAGGCGGACTACGCCGTGAAGTTCTACCGGGTCTGCTTTGCCCACCCGGCCGTGCGGGCCATCACCAAGTGGGACCTCAGCGATCGCGGCGCCTGGCTCAAGGGCGGCGGCCTATTGCACGCCGACATGTCCCCGAAGCCGGCCTACACCGCCTTGCAGCACTTGATCCGCGACGAATGGCAGACCCACCTTGCCGGCACCACCGATGCGGCCGGCCAGTTCGCCTTCCGCGGCTTCCACGGCGAGTACCGGGTGGCCGTGAACGGGGTGGCGCAGCCGTTCACCCTGGCTCGCAGCCCGGCCTGCGTAATCACCGTCACGCTGCGCTGAGGTCGTGACGCGCCGCCGGCCGGGGTGGGCATAGACCCGACCGTGGCGAGTAAACCACCAAAGAATTGAGCTTTGTGCAATTATTACTCCTCGACGACAGCTACCGCGCTGAGGAGTCCCGTCTGTGCTATGGCCCGGCTGGCCAGGTTCGGGAATCCCCATGCGCCGCCCATATCCGCCGGATGTGCGATCCGGAGCGCGATTTCGGGCAGGAAAAAGGCCGGATAATGGGCTTGACAGTCCCAGCCGCCAGGAAATACTGGCTCCATGAATGCTCACGGCGCCCCGGCGGCACGGGAAACGGCGCTCCCCCGGCGGGCGCGCCAAAGCAATTTCTTATTTGCATCCCCTGACATCCAGATATCAGGCCCAGTCACCCTCAGCCGCCCGCGCGGGGATTGCCGCAGTAATTGCCACAGGCTCTTCCATCCCGCCATGAGCGCAGGTAAGATCGCCGGTCAGGACGGTATTGTCGCTGTACCGAATGGCATTTGGAATGGCACTTGCGAAGGAGATGAACCATGACGGACCCGATCAACCGACGAAACTTCCTGAAGATTACGGCCACGGCCGCGGGCGGAACAGTTCTGGCGGCGCACCTGGCGGCAGGGACAAGCGGGGCCGCCGAGGACCCCACCAGTGTCCCCGGGAGTCCCACCCGCGATGTCTGGCCGACGTTCCCGCCCGTGAAGATCCACAAGGTTTTCATCGGCCGGACCGGCGGCTACATGGCCAGGCCGACCGAGGAGAAGGCCAAGCTGGAGAAGTACCTCGACGAGCTTGGCAAGAAGCTTGGCGGCGTGGAGTTCATCGGCGGTGAGACTATCCCTCCGGACGGGGCCCATGAAGTGGCCGCCAAAGTCGCCAAGGCGGACGGCCTGCTGGTGATCTACCTGTCCGGCCACGGGGGAGACACGCCCGTCCTGGGCAAGCTCTTCGACACGGGCCTGCCGGCAGTGCTGTTCTTCCAGCCCTTCGGTGGGCATGGGTGGATGTACTTCCAGGACTGGCGGAAGCAGGGCAAGAAGGTCCTGGTGATGTCCACCAGCGACTGGTCGGATCTCGACCGGACCATCGCCCTGATGCGCGCAGCGATATGGATGAAACAGACGAGGATTCTCTGCATCGGCGGGCTTAACGGCACGGCCGCCGCCCGCGACGGCGGGCAGGTCCGCAAGAAGCTCGGCGCCGAATTGGTGCCCGTGGACAACAAGAAAGTCCTTGAGGTCTTCCAGTCGATCGACCCCAAGGCCGCCGAGGCCGAGGCTGAGCAGTACTGGCTTACCCAGGCCAAGCAGATCGTCGAGCCAAAGCGGCCTGAGATCATCGACTCGGCAAGGTACTACCTGGCGGTCAAGGCGTTGATGATCCGCGAGAAGGCCCAGGCGATCACCAGCAGCCACTGCATGGGCAATCCCCGCGGGTGCCTGACATTCAGCAAGCTGAACGACCTTGGACTTGTGGGAGCCTGCGAGGGCGATATCGACTCGACGCTCACCATGCTCATGTTCGCCTACGCCTTCCGCATTCCAGGCTTCATCTCAGACCCGGTGATCGACACGTCCAAGAACGCCATGATCCACTTCCACTGCACCTCGGCAACGAAGATGGACGGGCCTGACGGCAAACGGCTGCCGTTCATCCTCCGCAACCAGACCGACACCGGCGGAGGCGTGGCGGTGCAGGCCGAGAACCGCATCGGCCAGCCCGTCACTTGCGCCAAGTTGGTCAATCTGGACACGATGCTGATCTGCCCGGGCAAGATCATCGAGACCAGCACAAGTCCGCTGGCCTGCCGAACGCAGTTCACTCAGTCCGTGCGCGACGCCCGCAGGCTGCTGCTCAACTGGAGTGCCGGGGCCTTTGAGGGCTGCATTATGACCATGCTGCACCGCGTGGTCTTCTATGGCGACTATGCCAAGGGCGTCCAGGAGTTGGGCGACCTCATGGGTTTCAAGGTGGTCGAGGAGGGCGGGCCGGCCTGAGAAGAGAACAAGCACCAAAAATCAAATTAACCACGGCGCCCGAGCTGCGTCCCGTGGCCTCCGAGACGTGGCGGGAATTGATCAAAGGCGTGTGGAAAGTTGACCCGCTGTTCGGCCAATGCCCCGCCAGACCGCACAGGATGCCCGACGTTGGGCGATCCGGGCATGGTTGGGGGGAGGGCCGCAGGATCAGGCGGTACAGCGGCACAGCCGGGCCAGGCGGTTCGTGGCGTCACGGCCCTATGTCCGCTATGCCCTCTTATCGGACATTGGCGGGCGGCTGCGTAATGGTTGCGCTTCATCCCGGGTCGCGTTCATTTATCCAGCGCAACGGCGACACCAACGTCAGCCTTGAGGCGCTGAGAAAGCCGCGCCCGGCGCGGGTTCCGAAGTCGCCTCCGAAACTTTGTTCGGCATCATTACTCCAAAATACTTGCTGATGTCTTCTCGGCACGTTGTCCATGTCGGTGTCCCCGGCCAAACATGGATAAAGAGCTGGAATTTATCGGCCTTACCTAGGAACGCAGAACCTGTCAGTTGCACATCTTGCATCTTGCCGGGAACATATTCAGGGGGCATGAAACAAAGGGTCACACCTTCATGTTGTGGTCCTCGATTCTCGATTTCTGTCGGACCTTCCAGATGAACCGATAGCCCAGGATTCTTTGGATCGTTTGCCCAACCATAGGGACTAGATGTCGTGTCCACAGAGACAACAATCCATCCGACAGGCAGAAGTCTCTTGAAGTCTATTCCAACCTTGGGTGGGGATGCGAGCACCGTTGCGATAGACAAGGTGACAAGTGCAGTAGCAAGCAAAGGTATCCGTTGATATCTCATTTTCTTCTCCTTCTCAGCCGAATCGGGATAGGGGGGCGCCTCGCGGCGCCGCCCCTCCCACACCACCACGGCTTACGGGTCACGTACCGGGCGGTTCATTCGATTATTCAGTTACGTGCTCAGTTTTGGAATCCCCAAGTCGGTAAAAT
>CAIQIC010000531.1 GCA_903871765.1 uncultured Lentisphaerota bacterium | reverse complement strand
TGATCTTGGATTTATCAAAATGGAAAATAAAGTGTTGCATATTTATCAGCATGGTGTAAAGTTCGCCGAAATAAAGCAGATGATGCCCGCTGTTGAATTTTGTATCAATGGATTGGCAATGAATTGTTGAAATCGTTATGGTGAATTGAAATAGATGTTGCCAACTAACGGATTCCTGGTAAAGTTCCGGCCGGCAACGAGGTGATGATATGGCGATAAACAAACTCGATGGCGCTCAAACATTGATCAAGTGCCTTGAAAATGAAGGCGTGGAGTACATCTTTGGCATTCCTGGCGGCGTTACCATCCCGATATTCGACGCCTTTGTGACAACCGGCACGAAGATCAAGTTCATTCTCTGCCGGCATGAGCAGGCGGCAACGCATATGGCGGACGGCTATGCGCGCGCCACGGGCCGGCCGGCGGTGGTGCTGGTGACCAGCGGGCCGGGGGCCACCAACACGCTGACAGGCATCATGACCGCCCACATGGATTCGGTGCCGATGATCGTGGTGTCCGGCCAGGTGCTGGCGACGATGCTGGGCAAGGACGCGTTTCAGGAGGCCGACATCTACGGGATAACGATGCCGGTGGTGAAGCACAGCTACCTCGTGCACGCGCCCAACGATATTCCGCGGGTGGTCCGCGAAGCGTTCCACATTGCCACCACGGGCCGGCCGGGACCGGTGCTGATTGACCTGCCGAAGAACGTCAGCGTGGGCCCGTTCACGACCGACCTGCGCGCCGAGATGGACCTGCCCGGCTATCAGCCGCGGCCGGAGGCGGTGGACAAGGACGCGGTGCAGGCCATCGCCGAAGCGCTGAGCCGCGCCACGCGGCCGGTCATCCTCGTGGGGCATGGCGTGATTATTTCCGACGCTTGCGCGGCGGTGAAGGCGCTGGCGGAGAAGCTGAGCGCGCCGGTGGTCACCACGCTGCTGGGCAAGGGCGCCTTCCCGGAGACGCATCCGCTGTCGCTGGGCATGCTGGGCATGCACGGCACGGCCTATGCCAACAAGGCGGTGACCGAGTGCGATCTGCTGCTGAACATCGGTTCGCGGTTTGACGACCGTATCCTTGGCATCCCCGGACAGTTTTGCCGTAACGCGGTGAAGATCCACATTGATATTGATCCGTCCGAGATCGGCAAGATGATCGTGCCGGACCTGCACTGCGTGGGCGACGCGCGCCTGGTCACGGAACTGCTGCTCAAGCAGGCGAGCCGGCTGGACACGGCCGACTGGCTCAAGCGGCTCAACGGCTTCAAGCGGGATTTCCCGCTGCAGTACCGGCGCACGGACGGGCTCAAGGTGCAGCACGTGATCGAGGAGGTGTATGCGCTCACCGGCGGCCGGGCGGTGGCGGTGACGGACGTCGGCCAGCACCAGATGTGGTCCGCCCAGTTCTGGAAGGTGGACCAGCGCCACAACTGGCTGAGCTCCGGCGGCGCGGGCACGATGGGCTACGGGTTTCCCGCCGCCCTTGGCGCCCAGTTCGGCCGGCCCAAGGACCTCGTGGTTGCGTTCGTCGGAGACGGCGGCTTTCAGATGACCCTGTGCGAACTGGCCACGGCGTGCGTCCACAAGCTGCCGGTCAAGGTTTTCATCATGAACAACCGCTACCTCGGCATGGTGCGCCAGTGGCAGGAAATGTTCTACGACGACCGCCGCAGCGGCGTGGACCTCGAAGGCAACCCGGACTTCGCCAAGCTCGCCGAGGCCTACGGCGCGCGCGGCCTGCGCCTCAAGCGCGCCGCGGACGTGCGCAAGATCATCACGCGGGCGCTGGCGTATAACGACGGCCCCTGCGTCGTGGACTGCCACGTGGTGAAGGAGGAGAACGTCTTCCCCATGGTGCCGGCCGGCAAGATGCTCGAGGAAATGATCGTGACCTCGCCGGGGAAGAGCCGGGAAAAGAAGCAACCCGCGGCCCGCTGAGCCGCGGTCGGCCGCCGGCGGAAAACGGAAACGCAAGCAGGAGAGGAGCATGGCCATGCAACAGAACGGCAGGAAGGACGGCAACACGCACACCCTGAGCGTGACGGTGGCCAACAAGCCCGGCGTGCTGGCGCGCATTGCGCATGTCTTCGCGCGACGCGGCTTCAACATTGACTCGCTCGTGGTCTCCACCTCGGTGGAGGGCAATTTTTCCCGCATGACCATCACCGCCACCGGCGATCCCGGCGGCTTGGGGCAGATCATCCAGCAGGTCAACAAGCTGGTGGACGTGATCCATTGCACCGACCATACCGGCGAGGATATCGTGCTCAAGGAGCTGGCGCTCATCAAAGTCCACGTGGGCGCGGAAGCCCGCAACGAGGTGCTCCAGATCGCCGATCACTTCGGGGCGGAGAGCGTGGATCTCACGGAAACCTCCATGATGCTCATGGCCACGGGCGACAGCGAAAAGGTGGACGCCATGCTGGCGCTGCTCAAGAAATTCAAGATCATCGAACTGGTCCGCACCGGCAAGGTGCTCATGGCCCGCGGCGAGCTGCCGACGTGACCGGCCGCGGCCGGTTTTCACAGTCCGACGCAGCCACAACCAAAGAAAATTAATTTGGAACTCAGAAATTGATAAAGAAGAAAAAAGGCTGTCTCGCGCAAAGACGCAAAGACGCTAAGGGGATTTCGCATCCGCGCCTTCCTTTTCTTTGCGCCCCTCCTGAGCGAAGGGCTTTCAGCTTGGCGGCGCGAAAAAATCTTATGCCAAAATGCGGCGATTTTTTAGGTTAGTGGCACAAGGCGGCCTCAGACCTTGCCGCAGGAGGGGCAGAGCGTGGCGATGGGACAGCCGGGGCAGTCGGGTTTGCGCGCGTAGCAGCAGCGCCGGCCGTGGAAGACCATGCCATGCGACCAGTCGGTCCAGTCCTCCTCCGGCAGGATGGCCTTGAGATCAAATTCGATCTTGTCGGGATCGTCGTTCTGCGTGAAGGTCAGCCGCTGCGAGAGGCGCTTGAAGTGCGTATCCACGATGATCCCCGGCTGGCCAAACACGGTCGCGATCAGCAGGTTGGCGGTCTTGCGGCCGATGCCGGGCAGGCCGATGAGCGTATCGAGGTCGCGCGGCAGCTCGCCCCCGAATTTTTCCACGAGCACCGCCGCGAGCGCGCGGATGTTCCTGGCCTTGTTGCGGAAGAAGCCGGTCGAGCGGATTTCGGCCTCCAGCGTTTTCTGCGGCGTCGTGGCCCAGTCGGCGGCTCTGCGGTATTTCTTGAACAGCGCGGGTGTGACCAGGTTGACGCGCTTATCGGTGCACTGCGCGGACAGGATCGCCGCCACGGCGAGTTCCAGCGGCGTCTGCCAGTGCTGCAGCTCGCAGCCGGCGTCGGGATAGGCAACGCGCAGCCGCCGGAGGATGTCCGCCGCCCGCCGGCACTGGTCAGCTTTTGATTCCATGGTCAAGTGGTTTCCATGATGCGCGGCCAGGCCCCGCCAATGGAGCCAGCATGAAATTGCAGATCCCCCGTATACTGCAGCTCTTCCGGCGACCGGCGGCACAAAGCGCCATCGGCCGTCAGCACGCACCGGCCGACTTCGGCGGCGGGGAGCAAGGCGCAGATGCGCTCGGCCGTTTGCAGGGCGGCATGCCAGTGCCGTGACAGCACGGCGGCGTCGGGTACGCTGCCGTCGAAGTCGAGTGCATTCAACTCGGTTTGGGTGTAACGGGAACTGCGGCGGGCTTCGCGCAACAGCGACGTCGGATTGAAGCCCGGGTCTTTGCCGCAGGCGGCCCACACCAGATAGCCGAGCGGCTGCAGTTGTTCGTCGCACGCCAGCGTGTCAATCCAGTCGCGCGGTTCCAACCGGCCGATCAGCGCCAGCACTTTGTTGGCGGCCAGGTCCAGCAAATGCAGGGTCAGACCCAGCGTGGCATCTGCGATCAGGGGGAAGAAGCGGAAGGCACTGTCGCGGGCCCATTGGATCAGCAACGTCGTGCCGGCACGTTCGACCAGCGCCTCGACCAAGCCGGTGGTTTCGCGCAACACCCGCAGGCCGTAGCCAGCCGCCTCCAAGGCGGCGCGGTCGGCCAGCCAGGTAGCGGCCAACGCCTCCGCCGTGTCGTGGAACAGGTCCATGTCGCGGGAACGACGCGGCTGGCGCAGCAGTTCGTTGAGCGCGAGACCGCCGGCGACGTAGCTTTCCCCGCCGGCGCGCCGGCGGGCGGCTAGGAGGCGGCAGACGTCGCGTTGGAAGGCGGTGAGAGCCATGCGCGCAGCCTCCGGGTTTCACGAAAAGCGGCCAGATCGCCGTGTTGTTCGATGGCCTCCAGCACGCGCAGCGCTTCGACGAGCGTGGCGGGCAGGAAGTCGGCCCGTAAGAACCATAGACAGCGGTCGCGATAGCCGTCCACCAGCTTTGCCAGCGCCGCGTGCTCAACTGCCGTCAAGGCGCGATCCTGTACCTCCGCAATCATGCCGGCAGGATAACGCAGAAAGCCCCATGCGTCGAGCCGTAAACGCCTGCTCTTCAACCCCACCCAGTCGCTCGCGTAACCAAAACGACAGGGATGACGAATGCGTCAAAGCAGGAGGTGATCGATATCTGCCAGCAGGTTGTCGAGATCTTCGGCGACGACTCCCCAGACCACCCGGTTGTCAATGGCATCGTAGCCGTGGACCAGGATATTGCGGAATGAAATGATATCGCGATGGTCACGGATGTGCTGCAGTAATTCCGGCTCGTCGCGTTTGATTCGGTTGAGCGCTTCGCCCATGATCTCGAATTTGCGCTCCACGGCACTGCGCTACTGTTCGCTGGCGCCATAGTCTGCGAAAGTCCGGCCGGCCACGAAAGCCTTCACTGCGCGGCCGGCTGGGAGGATATCGTGCAGGTGAGCGCGGACTTCATCCTTCATAGACCGGGATCCTTTCCCGGAGGACCCGCGCTTTGAAGTAGGGGTTGCGCAGGCTGTTGATGGTGAGTAGATCAACCTCACAGCCAAAAGTCGCTTCCAATTGATGGAGCAGGCCAAAGAATCTTTTTCGGGTG
>CAIQIC010000530.1 GCA_903871765.1 uncultured Lentisphaerota bacterium | reverse complement strand
CAGCGCCAATAATCCCAAGGTCAAGCTGATCGTCCTCCTGATTGACGAGCGCCCCGAGGAAGTGACCGACATGGAGCGCACGACCAAGGCCGGGGTGCTCAGCTCCACCTTCGACGAGCCGCCCGAGCGGCACGTCCAGGTCGCCGAAATCGTCATCGAGATGGCCAAGCGCGTCGTCGAATGCGGGCGGGACGTCGTCATCCTGCTCGACTCCATCACCCGCCTGGCCCGCGCCTACAACACGCTGCAGCCGCATAGCGGCAAGATTCTCTCCGGCGGCGTGGACGCCAACGCGCTCCACAAACCGAAGCGTTTCTTCGGCGCCGCCCGTAACATCGAGGAAGGCGGCAGCCTGACGATCATCGCCACGGCGCTGGTGGACACCGGCAGCCGCATGGACGAAGTGATCTTCGAGGAGTTCAAGGGCACCGGCAACATGGAGCTCGGCTTGGACCGGCACTTGGTGGACAAGCGCATCTTCCCGGCCATCACCATCGAGAAGTCCGGTACGCGCAAGGAGGAGCTGCTGCTCCATCCCGACGAGCTGTCCAAGATCTGGATCCTGCGCAAGGCGCTGAACGGCGTCCCGCCCGTCGAGGCCATGGAGCTGATCGTCAACCGCCTCAAGAAGACCAAAAGCAACGCCGAATTCCTCATGGCCCTGCAGGGGCAATAACCACGTGCCGGGCGTGCCCCCGCACGCCGGCTTTCCCGGGAGCATCGCATGGGTTTCGAAAGCGGTTCGATCAGTTTTCGCCTGTTGCACCTGCCGCAACCGCTGCCGGAGCGGGTCGTGGCGCGCTTCGCCCGGCACGCCCTGCCGCCGCTGGATACGCTCGGCGCGGGCAAGGTCACCGGCTGGGTCAGCGGCCGGCATCTGCTGGATCGCAACCTGACGGACGACAACGCGTACTACGGCGGCTGCCTCCGCCTGACGCTGGTCGCCGCGGAGCGCAAGATCCCCGCCGCGCTGTTCCGCGCCGAATGCCGGCTGGAGGAACTGGCCCAACTCGCGGCCAGCGGCCAGGACCGGCTGAGCGCGCGCGTGCGCAGCGACATTCGCCAGCAGGTGACCGCGCGCCTGCTCCCGCAGATGCCCCCGCAGCTCAAAGCCGTCGCCTGCGTCAGCGAGCCGGACGGCCGGCGCCTGTGGGCGACCGCGCTGGCGGACCGGCAGGTGGATGATTTCATCTTGCATTTCCATCAGGCGACCGGTGTCAGCCCGATTCCGCTCACGCCCGAAGCCGCCGCCGCGCGCCGGCAGGTGGATATCCGCCAATGGGACGTCAGTTGCTTTTCGGCCGAGGCCGAGGGCGAACCGGTCAGCGACCGCGTCGGCCACGATTTCCTCACTTGGTTCTGGTTTGTCTCCGAAGCGCGCGGCGGGATGATGACCGTGCCCGAGCTCGGGTCGTTCGGCCTGCTGCTGGAGGGTCCGCTGACGTTCATCATGGAGGGCGGCGGCGCGCACGAGGTGCTGCTCCGCAAGGGCGAACCGCGGCTCAGCGCCGAGGCCAAGGCCGCCCTGCTGGGCGGCAAGAAGCTCAAGCGCGCCCGCGTCACCCTCGCCCGCGGCGACCAGTCCTGGGTGTGCACGTTGGACGCCGAAAACTTCGTCTTCCGCGGCCTGCGCCTGCCGCCGACGGAACAGGTGGACGCGGTCAGCCGGTTCCAGGACCGCGTGCGCCTGCTCGCATTGTTTCAGGACGCTTTCCTCGGCATCTACGATCAGTTCCTGGCCGAGCGCAACGATGCCGCGCGCTGGCAGAAAACGCTCGCGGAGATCCGGCGCTGGGTTGCCGGCCGCGCCACGCGGCGATAGCCCTGCGGCATTCAGGCTCAATTCACGCGTCGGCAAGAAGAAAGAAGTTGCCCGCGAAACACGAATGAACGCGAAAAGGAACGATACAGAACGGAGAATTACCCCATCAACGTCGCATGATTCTTATCTTCGTCTCTCCGCATTCGCGCCGCTTAGCGTGTTTCGCAGGCAAATTTTATTCTGTAGCCTCCACGCTGATCGTCGGCATAGCGTAGGATTATTAGGAAATGAGGAAACCAGGAAGGAATGGGCGGTTCTCTTCTTCTCGCCATGAAATCTGCACAAATCCAGTAAATCTGTGGATAATATCCCTTTCCGGCTGAACCGGCGGAGGCGAGCTGTTAGCGGACGTCCTACGGAATCACCGCGGCGGCCGGGCGCCGCGGTCGGGCACCAGCACGCGGACCACGAGCTGGCGCCGGCCCCAGGCCTGCGCTTCCACGTGCGTCTTGAAGAACAGATCCAGCCGGTGGCCCTTGATGTCGCCGCCGCGATCCTCGACGATGCCATACCCGTAGCCGGGCACATACACGCGCGTGCCGAACGTCAGCAGCTTCTCGTCCGCCGCCACGGTACCGGGCCGCGCCGGCCGGCCGCTGGCGGTGACGCCCACCGCCTTGCGGCGGCCCCGGTCGGGTCCCGTCGCAATCACCGGCCGTCCGAACCACCACGAATGCCGCCAGTTGCAGCATTGCCCGCAGGGACAGTAGCCGGTGGTGAGCATGGTGTAGTTGCGCCAGCGCGGATCGTTGGCGGGCGCGGGCGGCGTCCACCGCAGATCGCGGACGGCACACCCCGCGCCGCTCAGGAACAACAGCAGCAGCCCCAACCGCAACCAGGAAGTCGCTTTCATGATCGCGCTTCGCGGCGAAGTGTTCCAACGCTTTGTGCGGACATCTTCAGCGCTGGTCCATGAACTCGTTCGCTGTCAAGCCGATGTCCTTGATGATCTGTCGGAGAAGAATGGGCGAAAGATCGCGTGAGCCGTGGTCCGGTACTGTTGTCTGGCGACCATCGGGATGTCGGAACTGACGGTGCGAGCCTCGCTGACGAACCTGCACGAAGCCGAGCCGTTCGAGGGCACGGATGGCTTCTCTAGGTTTCAGGACAGGCAAGGATCCCATGGCGGGCTACACCGTAACAGCTTGTGTGCCAATAAACTCCGCTTCCAGTACAGGCTCTCCATCCTCCAGTAGCATTTGGATCACTTCGCGGAGATTCTCGCGCAGTTCTTCAAGGGTGGAGCCCTGGGAATGCGCACCCGGAAAACCGGGCACGTAGCCCACGTACAGTTTCGTCTCGGGGCACCGTTCTACGACTGCCGTGAATGCTTTCATGTCTTTACAGTACCACAGGCGCTGGCCCGTGGCTATCAGCGTCTTCAAGCAACTTGGCATCGGCTGAGCAGATGCTGAAATTAACCTGAGCGCGTACACTGCTCGACCTCGTCAATCTCGGCAAAACCCGCTACACTGCCCCGTACATGACCGATTCACCTGAAAACGTTGCTCCCGAGACTGTTCCGGCACCAGCGCCGTCGTCCCATAACACCCGCGGCACGGCGGCCCGGATTCTGGCGGAATGGCTGGTGCGTGGCGATTTCCCCGACCGGCAACTGGACGCCGTGGCTACGGACCACGCGTTCGTGATGGAGATGGTGCTGGGCGTCGTCCGCTGGCGCCGCGCGCTGGAGTGGCTGCTCCGGAAACTCGCGCCGCGCCCGCCGGACCGGCCCGTGCGCGCGCTGCTGCTGGTCGGGTTGTATCAGTTGCTGTGGATGGACGACGTCGAGCCGTACGCCGCGGTGAACGAGACCGTCGAGGCGGCCAAAGCCGTCGCCAGCCGGCATGCCGCGGATTTCGTCAATGCCGTGCTGCGCCGCGCCAGCCGCGAGCGCGCGGACCTGCTGGCGGAGTTGGAGCGCCAGCCGGCGGGTGTCCGGCTCTCCCATCCCGACGCGTTGCTGCAACGCTGGCAAAAGAATTTCGGCGCGGAGGCGGCGCTGGGCATCTGCGCGTGGGACAACCAGCGGGCGGAAACCGTCCTGCGGCTTAACACGGCGTGCGTGGCGTCGGACGAGTTCCGCCGGCAACTGGCGGCGGCGGGTATGGTGACGCAGCCGTTGCAGGCGCTGGGCCGGGACTTCTTGGTGCTGCCGCGCGGCGTGCGCGTCAGCGCGGTCCCCGGCTACCGCGAGGGCTGGTTTGTCGTGCAGGATCCGGCGACGACGCTGGCCGTGGACCTGCTGGCCCCCCGGAGGGGGGAGCGCGTGCTCGACGCTTGTGCCGCGCCCGGCGGCAAGGCGTTGCTGATCGCCGAGCTGCTGGGCGGACAGGGCCTGCTGGTGGCCATGGACGTGCGGACCGACCGCCTCGGCCGGCTGAAGACCAACGTCGAACGGTTCGGGAGCGAACTGATCCGCGTCATCCAGGGCGACGCGGCCAGCCCGGAACCCGCGCGGCAGGCGCTGCTTGCCGCGGGCGGAAGCGAGGGCTTCGACGCCATCCTGCTCGACGTGCCCTGCAGCAACACCGGCGTATTGCGCCGGCGGCCCGACGCGCGCTGGCGGTTCACGCCGACGCGGCTGCACAAGCTGACCGAGACGCAGTATCGCATCCTGCACGGCGCGGCGGCACTGCTGCGGCCCGGCGGCCGGCTGGTGTACAGCACGTGCAGCATCGAACCGGAGGAAAACGAACAGCTCATCGCGCGCTGGCTGCCGGCGCATCCGGAGTTCCGCCTGGACGCCACGCGAAAATTGTTGCCCGGCGCCGCGGGCACCGACGGCGCCTTCGCCGCGTTGCTCACCCGCGCCGCTCCGCCGGCCTGAAGACGGTCCCGGATGCGGGCTCCACGTGCCCTGCAGAACACCGCCTGAGTTTGGCTATGTCGCCGACCGCATGCTGGAAATACTCGCGTCCGGTTGGCCTGCTTTGCTAACCTGCGCCATGGTCAGGGCTTGCTGTGGGGAATACGCCGACATTCAAGGTGCTGGTGCGGGGCGTCCGCCGCCTGGAATTGTTCGTCGATTGTCCTGGAACATACGCTGCGGCCCATGCCGTCTGGGTGGACCCGCTGCTGCAGTGAGCCGCTCGCACGGGACTTTTTGCCATGTGATCCAGTAGCACGACCATCATGAAAACCCTGTTCACCCGGTGTTCCGTTCCTGCATATGCCGCCGCTTTGTTCCTGGCGGTGTCGCCGCCGAGTGCTTTGCCGGCCGAACCGCGGCCGGTGGATGGTGGCCAGATACCCGCCTACCAGTATCCGCCCGAGCCGGTCACGGTGACCAACGCGGCTCATTGGCAATGGATGCGGGCCTTTTATGACCGCGAAGTTTCGCGGCCGGCCTCCACGAACGAGACGCTGGCGGAGGTCGCGCGGCGCGCGGCGCGGGTCAAACCGACGCCCGAAAAGCTGGCCTATCTCGACCTGGAGCTCATCACCTTCCCGCACTTCGGGATGAGCACGGCCTCCGGCCAGCAGCAGGGTACGGGCCATGAGGATCCGCGGCGTTTCAATCCGGCCAAGTTCGACGCCCGCGAATGGGTGCGCTTCCACCAGGCGATCGGGGCCAGGATGATTGTGTTTGTCGCCAAGCACCACGATGGCTATGCCTTGTGGCCGTCCCAGTTGAACGACTACAACATCCGCAGCTCGCCGTGGCGCGGCGGCCGGGGCGACATGGTCCGGGAGATCGCCGACGCGTGCCGCGCCGGCGGCCTGAAGCTCGGTCTTTACATCTCGTTGTGGGACCAGCACGATCCGCGCTGCGACCATCCGCGGCAGGGGCCCGAGAAGATGACGCTGGCGCAGCGTCAGACCTATCAGGCCTACGTCGAGCAGCAGCTCCGGGAAACGCTGGTGCCGTACGGCGAAATCAGCGAATTGTGGTTCGACGGCGCGGGCAGCAACGGCGCGGAGGATTGGAACCGCATCTACGAGCTGGTGCACCGCTACCAGCCCAAATGCCTGGTCGCCATGTGCGGCTTTGGCGTCCGCTGGTGCGGCAACGAGTCGGCGATCGGCGACGCGGTGAATTGGAACGTGCTGCCCATGCTGCCGGAACTCCGTCAGCAGCGCTGGGTGCCGTTCCACTACGATCAGTTGATCAGCAAGCACCTGCCCGTGCTCACGGATGATCTGGCCCAGTTGCGCGGGCAGGAGCTGTTCTTCATCCCGCAGGAGTGCGACACGCGCATCCTGACCGGCGGCTGGCACTGGGACGGCGTCGGCGAGCCGCGCTCGCTGGAGACGCTGGTGAACGCCTACTATGCCTCGATCGGCTCCGGCGGCGTGCTGATCATCAGCCCGGCGCCGGACCCCAGCGGCGTGTTCACCGCCCCGCAAGCCGAGCGCCTGGGCGCGTGGCGGCGGTGGATTGACGGTTCTTTTCGCGTCAACGTGCTGCGCGGCGCTAAGTTGTCGCTGACGGGCGGGCGCCCGGGCGACCAGCCCGAGCAGCTCCTGCGCGCGGAGCGCGATCAGCCATGTTTCGCGCTGGCAGGAACCACGAACATGATCTGCGTGGCGGAATTCCCCGAACCGCGGACCTTCAACAACCTAGTGGTCGAGGAATTCCTCGAGCCGGGCCAGCGGATCTCCGCCTTCGCCCTGGACGCCTGGCAGGAAGACCGCTGGACGCTGGTAGCGGAGGGCCGGACGGTGGGCCGCAAACGCGTGCTGCCTTTGAGCGACACAACCGCGGCCAAGGTCCGCTTCCGTGTGGTCGCGGCGCGCGACCAGCCGGCCCTGCGGTTTCTCGGTCTATACCAGGCGCTGCCGTACCGGGAGACCAAGCGGACCTATGCCGCCGCGGAGTTTCAGCCCGCGCTGCCGGAGCGGGGCGCTTTGCAGCCCGGCTTGCGCTGGTCGTTCTATGAGGATGCCAATAACGGTTTCCTGCCCTACCAGGAGCTGTTCAGCGATCTGCGCACCACCAAGGTGACGGCGGCGGCCACGGGCCTCGCGGCCAACCCCCTGGAGGCGGCGACGGCGGTGCCGCAGGGACGCCAGCGCAAGGCACACTTCGCGATGCGCTTCGACGGGTATTTTCGCGCGCCGGCCCGCGCCGTGTATACGTTCCGTACCCGCGCCAACACCGGCTGCCGCCTGTACCTGGATGGCCGGCCGGTGATCGAGAACGACGGGGCCGGGGGCGCGAACGGCAGCGCCCAGACCGCGGAGGTGCCTCTGCAATCCGGTTTGCACGCCCTGACGGTCCTCTACTACTTCGGCGCAGCCGGCAAACCGAAACTCAACCTGGTGGTCGAGTGGCCGGGCAATGCCGGCGGGGACGGCTTCGGCTGGTCCTCGCATCAGCGGCTGCTGCCCCTGCTCTGGTCCGCGGCGCCGCCCTGAGCATCGCTCGCAGCTTGACGTTTCCTATCGATTATTGTACAGTAATACGCACAAAGGATCGATGCTATGACAACGGTAACCGTATCGCCGAAGTATCAGGTGGTGATCCCCGAGGATGTGCGCAAGTCCATGGGGGTTCGGCCGGGAGAAAAATTCCAGGTAATGAACTACGACGGCCGGGTGCAACTCATCCCGTTGCGGAAGATGCGCGAGATGAAGGGCTGGCTACGCGGAATGGATACGGCTTTGACGCGCGAGGCTGACCGCCTATGAACGCGGTCGATTCGTCGGCCTGGCTGGAGTACTTCACCGGTGGCCCGAATGCAGAGTACTTCGCCAAGGCGATTGAGGACGTGGGCAACCTCTTGGTACCCAGCATTACGATCTACGAAGTCTTCAAGAAGGTTTTGCAGGAGCGGGGCGAAAATGCCGCCCTGCAAGTCGTGGCTCAGATGAAGACGGGGTGCGTGGTCGAAGTGGACGAAGATTTGGCCATTGAGGCCGCCCGCTTGAGCGTAGCCCACAAGCTTCCCATGGCTGATAGCCTGATCCTGGCGACTGCGCGTGTGCATGACGCCTGGGTGTGGACACAAGACGGTGACTTCAAGGGCTTGAGTAAAGTGAATTATCGAGCAAAGAAATAGATGTGGGAGTAAATGGAAAATAACCCCGGAGCTCCCATCTTCACCTTTCCACCCGCCGTTTGCATCGGAACAAGGCACAGCCATGAGACCGCGATCCGGCCCAGGAGCATGTCCAGGAGGGTTGTTTCTGGCGGCCTTGCTCTATGCGGCAACGCCGGTGGGAGCGGAAATCCGCGTGCGCCACGACTTCGGGGACGAAAGCCTGCGGCGCGATGTGACGGCCGTCTGCACGGATGTGGCCGGCCTCATCGCGGGCCGCATGCGGAAGCCGCCGGCGCTGGGTGTCAAGCCGTTCGTGATCCAGCAGGCCGCCGACAACCTGCCGCGCGCCGTGCTAAACGGACTGCCCAAGGAGTACATCGTCAACATCACCTGCCTGCCCTCGCGCGACTACTGCCGGATCACCTACCAACTGGCGCACGAACTTGGTCATCACTACGTGAACCCCTACCGCAGCAACTGGTTCATAGAGTCCACCGTGACGGCACTGTCTCTCATCGCCTTATCGGACATGGGGGACAAATGGGCCGACAATCCACCCTTTCCCAACTGGAAATCATGGGCGCACCATTTCAAAGAATACCGTAACCAGACGCTGCGTAATATGCTTGAACAAATCCATTTGAGTCCGGACGAGGCGCAGATCACGACCTGGTTGCGGGCAAAGGCGCCGGCCCTGCTCCAGCAAGGCGCATTCGATAGGCCCCAGCAACACGCTTGCGCGGTGGTGATCGAAGCCGTGCTCAAACGTCACCCCAAGTCCTGGGGCGCGCTGACCATGCTCGGCAACGCCACGTCAGCGTCCGGACAGACCGACTTCAAGAAATGGGAGCAACTCGTCAACCCGGAGGAACGGCCGCTGGTCAAAGAACTGGCCGGGATCTTCAGACCCTTGATGAATTATCAACCTGGAAAGAAAGGAAACCAATGAACGTTGAAATAAAGTGGATCGAAAGCATGGCGATTTTGGCCCTGTTCGCGGCGATCGCCGGCGGGCCGGCATATGGCGCGCCAGCCGGAAAGAGCTCGGTCAAGGTTTTCATCAAGCAGCCGTACGGCGCTTCGTACCGCGACCTGCTGGCCGAGGTGAAAGCGACGTGCGACAACGTCGGGACGCTGTTCCCGGCGCTACAGGGCCGCCCGGTGGAACTGGCCGGGTTCGTCTGGTTCCAGGGCTGGAACGACCAGTACGGGGCGGAGAACGAGTACGCATCGAACATGCAGCACTTCATTAAGGATATTCGCAAGGACCTCCATGCATCGAACCTGCCGTTCGTAATCGCCGCGATGGGCCAGAACGGCTCGAAGCCGGCCGCCGGCGCGATGTTGACGATCCGCGAGGCGCAGATGGCGATGAACGACGTGCCGGAGTTCAAGGGCAACGTCAAGGCGTTCCGCACGGACGTCCTGGTTGACCAGGCGGCCGAGGCGCTGTACCCCACCTGGAGCAAGGACGTTGAAAGGTGGAACAAGACCGGCGGGGACCGCGCTTACCACTACCTGGGCAGCGCGATCTGGTTCACGCGCATCGGCCACGCCATGGGCGCGGCGATGCTTGAAATGCTGCCCAAGCCTTAGCGCGCGTATCCGGGGGTGGCGGTGAGTTTTTGCGGCCAAGCGAGTGCGGATGCGGCTCGAGGCAGCGAAAAACGGATTTGTTAAATTAACAAAGACCTGACCCCAGCGGCTCTGACTCAAGCGGCTTTCGAGCGACTTATCATTTACGAATTATTGGCCCCGGCAGCTCCATTTTGCCTCTTGCGGCCGTCTGCTGGAAATGTTCCAACATTTCATTTGCCTGTTTTTCCATCAACGGCATTTGTTCACGGAGAAAACGTTGCACAAATTCCGATTGTCTTTTGGAAAGACGGAAAGACGCTACCCTCGGTCTCCCCAGCAGTGTTGGATACTCAACGATCATGAGCATTTCCTCAATGTCATCCTCTAGATATTGCTTGCAGGCCATGAACCAGAGCGCATAGGTTGCCCCAGCCTCTGGCGGAATAACATGAAAATCCCCTGGATCAGGAAATGACGTAAGGTTTTCGCCCTCAGCGATCTCATGCATCTCAGCCCGAACTATCCATGGAAGCTCGACATCATGCGGAAAAAAATCCCCCATTTCTTCATCCGGATCCCTGTTGATGACGTGATATGTAGGGCTGATGTATCGGAGTCGCGTTATGGAACTGGCACCTGTTTTTGCTTTGGCCGACTTGCGGAATCTAATCTCACGAATCGTAATGGGCACAGAAGTCGTGTTTCGAAAGGTAATGCGCAGATCATCAAATGTCGTATATAATCCCGTTATTGCGTGCACCAGCGCCGCCTTGAGCTTTGCCTCAAGATAAATGTTGCGTATTTGACTGAATATGTAGAAGAAAAGCGCCGTCAAGACGCCACCAACTAACGTCTTGCCTTGGCCAATATGAAAAAGCATAGCGGCAACACCGACAAAGAATAGAAGGGCCAAAACATATTTGACCGATATGGATATGGAATTCAGGCCGATTTGGGCAATCAACCTCTTTACTTCTGCGATGATTTTATTTGAGCCCAGAGCCACTAGACCACCTCTTGCTGACATTGATGATTTTCGACTCTCAATCAGCCTCATCACGATTTCGCATTGTGCCAGAGTCCTCAGCCCGCACCGTCGAGTAGCTAGCACGGCCCTCAGCCGCCATGGGCAGGTCGGCAGGTTTTTCACGCTCAGATTGCGCTGTCGTAGACGCAAACGCCCCGGGCCAACCGCCGTGGGCTTCGATCACCTTGTCAATTTCGGACATAAGGCGGATGGTTTCGGTCAGAGCAACGACGATTTTCTGGTAGTGGGCCATGTCGTCTTTGGACAAGGTGCGGCCCTTGCGGTCTTTGAGCCATTTCTCGCAGACTTGGTAGCCGCCGATGTGGAAATTCCAGACGTTGTCGGGGACGCCCTGGAAGCCGGTGGTCTGCGTCTTGTCAATCCAGACGGTGCCGGTAGCGGGCGCGGCGGTCGTGGACGCGGCGTCCCGCCCCGTGACGGAAAAGCGACGGGACGTCGCTTCTACGGAAGGCGCCGCGTCGGAGACGCGGCCTACAGTGAAGGCGATTTTCTCGATCTCCTGCTTGGGGTCGCCGATGAATTTGGTGATGAGGTGGTCGAGTTGGGGCGATTCGAGCAGGTGCAGGGCGACGAGGTCGCCGCCAAGCGCCGCGAGGGCGCGGAACAGGTCGAGCCGGGGGGTTAACGGCAGGCGCGGGAAATCACTTCTCAAGAACTCGAAGTAACGCTTCCTGTATGCCGGTGAATACAGAATTGCGTAGGCATAATCGAAAAGTTTCAGGGGTGTAAGTTCGGCATCCTTTCCGTGACCCTCACAATGGGTAACCGTCTGTAAACCCAACGTATTGGCGAGGTTTGAGAAGAGCTTTCCACTCACGTTTGGAGTGCTCTCGGCCTCGATGTTTAGTCCATACGCCTTGTGCTTGAGAAACAAAGGGAATATCTGTGTGTTGCGGTCGTGCGAGCAGGCTTTGATTTCGATCATGTACCTTGAGACAAAAGCGTGCTCAAATTGCGGGCGGGTCACTTGCCGGGTCGCTACCAAGGCAATATTGCGACCGTAAACTAATTGGTCTGCCATTGGTCGAGATAAACTCCATACGACGTTTGAGTCAAAGAAAATGTAGCGTGAGTCGAATGGCCGATGCAACAGTCGGCGGATTGGCGTACTGAAAGACGTTAATTTCCTAAGTTCTTCTTGCGCTTTTCGAAGATCGAAACGTTTGCTGGCTGAGAAGTTGAACTCTTCGTAAACTGAGCCCTCACTTCCTTTAGCAATGCTGAAGTTTTCCATCCGCTCGGACAGTCGTCTTTTGTCCTCGGCAATGACCAGACCATCTCTCGCGGTGATGATACCGGCACTGTTTTTTGGGAAGAGTTCCGTAAGGCCGGCAGATTTCATCCACTCCGCTTCCAAGTCTGCGTCGTGTGGGACGAAAAGGTAAAATGGCGGCGGCGGACTCAAGCGAGATTGAGTCATGGTAGAAAGAGTGTGCTCCTTCAAATACGAATATTTCTTCTCCCGAGAACCAAACAGGTCGGTGTGAAACACCGACGCATGTTCACGGCGACCGTCATTCAGCCGACCTAGAATAATTGCGACGCCCTGCAAAATATCGAACACATTCTCCTCGGCGTTGCCGTCCGGACCGAGTTCTCCCTTCGCAAGGTGGCCGTGCAAGTCTAGTAAGGAAATGGTGCTGAAGGTCTCAAGGAGGGAGTCGCGCAACCCGCGAAGTGTCGGCGTGCTCAGGTAACCGTTATTTGTGATCAGTCCCAACACACCAGTCGTTGCCTTCTCCACATATACTTCAGATGAGCGTAGAAATTTCACGTAGTCATCTTGGAGATTGATCTCAAACTGGAGCGCCCCACGCTCTTTGATTCTTGCACCATCGGCAAATCGATACCGTTCAATAATTGCACGCGCTTCAGGCGACAGGTTCGCAGAGATTTTAGAGTAAGGTGGGTTGCCGATGACTACCGTGAACCGCTTATACCATTTGACCTCGTTCACTTCTTTGGCTTCATGGGCGAGGGCTTCAAAGCCGATGGCGGGGAGTTGCCGGACTTTGGGTTCGAGGGTGTTGGTGAGGTAGATGCGGGCGCGTTCGTTGGAGCGGAACTTGTAGCCGGTCTCGGCGAGTTTGAGGCCAACTTTCATGTGGGCGATCGCGTAGGGGGCCATCATCAACTCGAAACCGTACACGCGGGGGAGAAGGTGTTGAGGAACATAATCGTTCCAGAGGTCGTGAATCTGGGTGTCGGTCTTACCGGCTTTCTTCCACTTGGCAACCATTGTCTTGTGGATCACATCAATCACTTCAATGATGAAGGTGGCGGTGCCGGTGGCAATGTCGAGGATAAGGACGAAGGGTTCGCTGGGGTCAATGGTGCGTTGCTCGCCGGTTCCGTCGGTAAGCGGCGGTAGCTTCAGGCCGGGGTTGCGTTTGAGCATTTCGCCCCAGGTGACGGTGGCGGCGAGGCCGTCTTCCAGGCCGAATTCGGTCTGGAGCAGTTCGTGGACGCTGCGGACGATGTAGGAGACGACGGGTTGCGGGGTATAGAAGACGCCGCGCTGGATTTTGCGCTGTTTGTCGTATTGCGTGAGAAAATCTTCGTAGAAGTGGATAACCGGGTCTTCCTGCCGGGTGCGGTTGCCAAAGTCGCGCAGGACGGCGTCGAGATGGGTGTCGTCGCTGTTGAGCAGGTCCACAACCTCCTGGATGCCGAGTTCGTCGAAGTCAATCCGGCCCTTGCGCCCGCTGAGGTTGAGGAAGGTGGCAAGCATGTCGCGGAGGAAGGGATTGGTCACCGGGACCATATCCACAAGATTGCCGCTGTGGATGCCGGCGGGGCGGGAGACGGCGGCGGAGAACAGGCCGTAGGTGATGGTCTGCGCCCACATATCGGCAAAGTCGTCGTCGGTCAGGTCGTGAATCAAGGCCTGCTGGAAGGCGCGCTGGAGCTTGCGGATACCGCCAAAGCCGTCTTCGTAGCGGAGCACGGACCGGACGCGGCCCCGGATGCGCCTGGCGAGGTGGGCCATCGCCATCGCCAGTTCCTTGGAGGTCGTGATGACCTCCCGGTGGCGGAGCGTGAAGGCCGCCTGCCAGGTCTGCCGCCAGAAGTCGGCGTCGCGCTCGAAATCTTCGCGCCAGTGGAGTTTGTCCTCCAGCGTGTGAATGATGTAATCGTACTTGAGCGGGGTGTCGTCATCGTCCCAGCCGAGAACGCGCAGTTCGGCGAGGTTCCCGTAATCCTGGCGCTCGACGAAGTGCGCCAGTGTGATGGCGCGGTCGGTATCTTCGCCGTAGGCGGAGATGAAGAGCAGGTCGCTGATTTGCCACGCTTTGCGTTCTACCTGGTTGGCGGAGGCGCGTTTCTTAAAGACGAGGGCGCGCAGAATGCGGCGCATGATCACCACCGGCAGGCGCTTCTTCTCGAAATTGATCCAGAAGATGCCCCACGGCTGATTGCCGGCGAGCGGGCGGATTTGCTTGATTTCCTTGATCCGGACGGCCGCCTCGGCGTTCAAACCGAGTTCGTCGGGCCGATAGTCGAATGTGAGGTCGTCCACGCTCTCGGTGCCGATAGGCCATTCGAGATCGTCGCGGAGGTAGGCGAGCAGTTGTGGCAGCGACTTGATCGCACGCAGGCGTTCGGGATCTTTGATCATGCGGCCCCCATCCACGGCCCATCAGTCCAGATTCAGGCCCAACCGTTCCTCGCGGTGATATCCGCGCATGCGTAACCGCTTGCGAGCGGCGCGATAGTTCACATCGAAATCGTGGGCCAGTGCCTGCGCGAGTTTCTCGACATCAATCTCCCCCTGCGCATTCCGGCAGGCCGTGGCGACTTCCTCGACGCGCGGGTCGAACGTTGCTGCCGGCATCAGCAGCGCCCCGGCGAGCGCCCGTGCTTGCCGCTCCAGTCGGTCAACGATGTCCTCGCCCAGGTGTCGCTGCAACGACAAGCGGTCCTCGGGTGTCCGGCATTTCGTGAACAGCGGCGTATGAACAAGGATGTGCGCGAACTCCTCCGCCAGCGTGAAGCGCAATTTTTTCCCCCCGCCCGGGTCATCCATCAGACCGGCGTCCACGAAGATGAAATGCCCCGTGACGTCCGGAAAGGCATAGGTATCCCATTTGCGGCGAAGATCCTGAAAAGCCTCAATGCGCACACCGTTCAGCTCGATCAGCAGCTCGATATCCACGCGCAACCCGGTTGCACACTGGGGGAAGCGCCGGATGGCATCCTCGGCCTTGCGCTCCAACTCATACAATCGGAAATCAGGTGCCTTGATGGCGGCCATGGCGCAGGTCCTCGATAATGCCCCGCAGCTTCTCCTCGCTCACCCGCTCGCTCTCCACGGTGCGCAGCAGTGCAGGGATCAACGCGTTCTCCCGCACCAGCTTGGCGATATCGGCCGGCACTTCACGGCGGACCTTGGCCGCCAGATCGAGCAGTTTCACATAATCTGACGACCCCGTTTTCATTTGCAGGGCCGCGGCAATCCGCTCCACGCCATCCGCCGGCGGCGGGGCCAGCACACCATTCTCCATGTTGCAGTAGTTCGACGGCTGCAACCCCACTTCGCGCGCAAAGGTCCGTATGCTCATACCCCGCGCCAACCGCAGCTCGCGAACAAACTCACCGAACGCATTTTTCACGCTACAGCCCTCCGTTTGGTGTTATAATATACTATAACACTTTTCGAGGTGCAACTATTTTTTCATCCGGCCGGTCAGGTCACCCCAACTCCATCCACGCTTTCAGGACCGGCTTCACTCCGATAGGCGCTTGGACCTGTTTCAGATACGTATTCTTGATGTGCCGTTCCACGGTCGCGCGGATTTCCGCCAGCGTTGACGGCGCGATGGCCGTGACCCGCGGCGTCTCCGGCGTGGAGCGGATGACCCCGATGATCTCGGTGGGCTCCGCGCTGATGCGGCCGGAGGCCAGATCCGCGAGATACCACGCCGCGGTGCCGAGTTCCGTGCTCCAGGTCGCCTCGCAGCCGTCTTGCTGGCTCGCGGTGGGCGCGACCGCCGGCAGCGCGTAGCAGAAAAACACCGCCCTGGTGCCGGGCTGGGGATGAACCTTGCCGCTGAACACCCGGCCCGGCAGGGCTTCGAGCTGCGCGATGAGACCGGGATGATCGGCCAGCAACTGCTGATATTCCAGATGCATCTGCTCCACCGCCGAAACCGTGCCCTCGTAAGCGTGATTGAAATCCTTGAGGGCATCGTAATCGTCGTCCGGTTTGAGCAGTTTTTTGCCCTCAATCCCGAAAGTTTTGGAGATTCGCAGGGTCTTGTGCGACACCTTCGTGTACAGCCTCAGCAAGGCATCCAAATCGTCCGGCGGCAGGAAGTTCCAATACGCCACGTGCCCGCGGAGGTCCTTTTGCTCGGGGTGATCCCGCACGATCATGGCTTCGATGTCCACGTTCAGGCGGCGATCCACGCGGCCGATGCGCTGCATGATCCGCACCGGGTTCCAGTGCAGATCGTAGTTGATCAACCGCGTGGCGTCCTGCAGGTTGAGGCCTTCGGACAGCACATCTGTGGAGATCAGCACCCGGATCTCGCTGGCGCCGTCCGCCGCCAAACCCGCGCTGGTCGTATCGTTGTAGTAGGGGGCAAACCGGCGGATCACTTCGCTCCGGTTCTTTTTCGACATGCTGTCAATTTCTTCGACCCCCTGGATCCCGTTTCCGGGCAGTTCCTTCCTCAGATACCGGGCGGTCTCGGCGAACTCGGAAAAGATCAGAACCTTGTCCCGCTTGAGTACCGTGTCCTTCTTCAGCAATTGCACCAAAGCCTTGAGCTTGTCGTCGTGTTTCGGCTCGAATCGGCGGACTTCCTCAAGAAACTCCACCACCTGGTTCATGTCCTCGTAACTGTCCGCCAGGATGTCCTCCACCCGGAAATCTTCGCGCGACAATTTATCCACGTCCTCCAGCATCTCCTCGGTGATCACGTCCTCGTCGGCGTCCGCAATGTCCTCTTCGCCCCAGAACTCCAACTGCTGCTGCTGCACGTAGCCGATCAGCGGCGCATGTTTTTGCCGCCAGATGTCCAGCCGCCGCTGCTCGGCGTCGGTCTCGGAATGTTTCGTCACCCACGTCAACAGCCGCAGCAGGAGCCGATCGCAGGAAAGTCCGAAGGCCAGCGCGGAACTCTCGAAACGCTTGAGGAATTGCGTCCGAATCAGGGCCACCAGTTGCTTCTGCCGGTTCTCGAGCAGGGGGTCAATCTTTTCGGCGCCCTTGTAGTAGGCCAACGGGTAATAGATGCCCAGGATGAACAGGGGTTTAATTTTGCCGAACGCCCGGTCCACCGAATCGAGCAGCCGTCCGTAGGTCTTTTTGACCGAGTATCCGACCACCCGCGGCGGCGCCCGTTTCGGGAAGATGGTCTCGCCACAGCCTTCTTGCCGCTGACTGGCCTGCACATAGGCCCGGCTGCGCTGCACCACCAGCGCCTTGAAGATCGCGTCCGCCGACAGAGCCGCCTCGGCCTCATTGAGTTCGATTGGCAATTCCAGTTGCGTTGCCGTGTCCGGGAATAGTTGCTTGCGGAGTTCGCGCTCCATCCGCACAAAGTGCCCCCTCAGGGAATGAATGCCCAGCCGGGCCTTGAAATAGTCGTCTTGCTGCCGGGTGAATAATTCCGCCATATGCCGGAAGTCGTCCAGCTTGTTGTTGATCGGCGTGGCGGTCAGCAGGAACAATTGCTTGGGCCCCGTGCCGCCGCCCAAAAGGTCAAAGAACAGGCGATACCGCGACGGCCGCCGTTCCCCTTCGCCCTTGATCCCTGGATTGCGGAAATGGTGCGCCTCGTCCACGACCACCACGTCCGCCAGCTCGGCAATCCGGCGAAATTCCTCCGGGAACTCCCCGCTGCGTCCCAGGTCCGTGTGATTGAAAATCGCCAGGTTGGAATAGCTCTTGCCCTTCAAGTCGGGCAGGTACCGCTCCAGGTGCGATTCCCATACATCCGCGCGGGCCGCCTTCGGCACGAACAAAGCCACCCGCTTCCGGTCATGCATCACCAGGCGCTCAATAAGCATCAGCCCGACAAAGGTCTTGCCCAATCCGACACCATCACAGAGAAAGGCGCCGTTGAATTGAGAGGCGACCCTCATCAGGGATTGGTAACCCTGCCGCTGGTACTGGCTCAACACCGGATACATCTTCGAGCGGGTCGTTTCCCACTCGCCGGCCGTCAACTCGTGCCCGCGGAAGAACTCGTGCAGCGCCTTCGCGTACACATCGAATGGACGATACTCCGCGATGTGACGCTCGATCACCCGCAGGACGTCCGCCGTGACATCCTCGGCCTCCAGCCAGTGCCGTTCATACCATTCCTGGAGCTGCGCGACCTCGCGCCGCAACTGGACGTTCAACTCCACATTGGCCGTCAGACCGGGGAAGGTAAAGTTGCTGGACCCGACCAGCGCCGAGGCGCCGACGACCGCGTGCTTGGCGTGGGTGATATAGGCTTTGGCGTGGAATTTGTTTTTCGCATACACCCGGCACTCGATTTTACCCTGCCGCAGAGCCTCCACGATGGCCGGTACACCGGCCAGAAAATCGTTCTTCTCTTTCTCCCGCTCGATGCTCTGGTCCAGAATGCCTTGAATCTCCCGGACCCCAGCGAGGAGCGCCTGTTGCGTGCGCCGGGAAACCTCATCGCCCATGAGGATGCGAATCTTCTCCAGCTTCTGCCAATCCCCGTCCAGGCCCAGCAGCGATCCAATCTCGAAATATCCGGTGGCAATGTCAAATGCACGAGCGATTTCGCACCATTCCTTGAGGTATTGCAGGACCTTCCACTCGGAATCCGAGTTGTCCACGATGAACAGGTCGCCGCCGTCGGTTTTCTTGCGCTCGGTCATGCCTGCAAGCCCCCTCCATTTCGCGACGCACTGAATTATTATTCCTGTAGTGCCGTCGTGTCGAGGGGGAAGTTTGCGGCAGGAGGATGGTGCTGTGGCGGGTTTATGGGCCGGGCGGGCTGGGGAGTTTTCTCACGCGGAGTTCGCGGCTGCGGAAAGAAGCGGGGCGGCACAACCCAGCCCGTTCCACGGATGCATCCCAGCGTTCCGGGGGCGAACGTCATGACTTCCGATCCTCCGCGACTTCCCAGTGGCCGCCCTTGTCCGGGCCGATGCGGCGGAGGCGGCCGGCCTTCTTGAGTTTGCGGATTATCTTCTGAACACCCGCCCGACTCAAGTCAAGGGCTGTCGCCAACTCAAGCGTCGTTGTGGTCGTATCCCGTAGGATCAGCGCAAGCAGGCTATCACTGTTTTTCTGCTTACTTTTCTGCTTACTTTCTCCGCCCTTTTCCCCCGAACTACCGTCAGGCCCTGCGAAATCCGGCAACGGAATGATGGTTACGAACGGATCGCCCTCGACAAAGCGGGGCTTGGCGCCCTTGGTGTAGAACGGGAGGTACTTGTTCACGTTCCGGCCGGCAGGTGTAAGGTCGGGTCCGAGCCAGGTCGGCGCGGCGGCGCGGATGGCCATGCGGTGGCCCGGGGAACTGCAAACGGCTGGCACCAAGCGGACAGGAGTCT
Source organism: uncultured Lentisphaerota bacterium (assembly GCA_903871765.1). GTDB lineage: Bacteria > Verrucomicrobiota > Kiritimatiellia > CAIQIC01 > CAIQIC01 > CAIQIC01. Next base: position 13,294 of record CAIQIC010000530.1, on the reverse strand, counting down.
CGCGGGAAGGGTGGCGCGGGAAAGATTGAGAGTAGCGCGGATTCCGTGTAACCTTTCGCACACAGTCGGCGTATAGTGAGGTGTACGGCGGGCCACGGCGTGAAACCGCGACCGCAGACGATCAATCAGACAGGAAAGCAGTATGAAACGTGCAGGCATGATGGCGTTGGCCGTGCTGGCGGCAGGGCAGGTGTGGGCGGCGGCGTTCGACGGGTCGCGGGTGTCGGCCGGGGCCACCTGGGTGGTGCATGCCGACCTCGTTGCCCTGCGCGCCCTGCCCCTGGGCCAGTTCGTGGTGAACAAGCTGGGCAGCGGGGATTCGGGCAAGAAGCTCGCGGCGTTCACGGCCATCTTCGGCTGCGATCCGCTCAAGGATCTGCGCACGCTCGATCTGTACGGAAAGTCCCGGGACCCGGCGCAGAGCGTCTTCCTGGCCGAAGGGACGTTCGACGGCGGCCGCCTTGTCACGCTGCTCCAGGCGAATGACACCTACCAGAGTCAGGCTTTCGGGGCGTACACGATTCACAGTTGGGTGGACGAGAAGAAGCCGGCCGAGGGGCGGCAGTACGGCTGCCTGCATCCGTCGGGCACGCTGCTCATCAGCCGCGGCCGCGCGATGCTCGAAGAGGCGTTGGACGTGCTGGACGGCAAGCGGCCGGCGCTGGACACGGCCAAGGCCTTCGGCGCGGAGCTGCTGGCGGCGCCGCTCTTCATGGCGGGCGCCAACGTGACGGCGGCGGGCGACCTCAATCCGGGCGCGGCCATCCTCAAACAGGCCGCGTCGGCGCAGGTGGCGCTGGCCGGGCAGGGCGGCGAATTAACGGTACGCACGCGCCTGACCGCCAAGGACGGCCAGGCGGCGAGCAACATGCTGGCGGTGGCGCAGGGCCTGCTGGTCGTGGCACAACTGGGTCAGGAAAAGCACCCGGAGCTGGCGCGTTGCGCGCAGGCGGTGCAGGTGCGTCTGGACGATACGCTGCTGCGCCTGGACCTGGCGTACCCGGAGACGCGCGCCATCGTCCTGGTCGAGGAATGCCTGAACGCCGGTGCGCGCCCCGCCGCCGACGCCCCGGCGCCAGAGCCGTGAGCGGCCGGCGTCAAAATATATCGCCTTGATGCAAACGCCGTAGGAAGTGCGGGACGGGCAGGACTTCCAGGCCGTCATAGTGGTAGGCGCGCGGGCCGGTATAGACGCCAAACATCCGCGTCACCTTGACGCCTGGACGAGCCTGCAAATCGCGCATGGCGCGCTCCCATTTGCGATCCCATCGTTCGGCCAGCTTAACTTCCACGCACACCACCTGCGGGGGCGAACCTGCCTGCGCCTTGCGGGTCTCGATGACGAAGTCTATCTCGCTCCCGGCGCCCGTTCCGTAGCAGGCGATGGTCCGATGCCGGCCGCTGACTTCGTTGAAGACGCGCAGTTCGTGGAAGAGCAGCGTCTCCAGCGCGAAGCCCAGCCAGGTCCGGTCGGCGGGATCGTTGTGAAGACCGGCGGCCGCGCGGGCCACACCGGAATCGAACCAGTAGAACTTGGGATGCGCCTGCTCACGGATTTTCAGACGTGGCTGCCAGGCTGGCAGAAAGTGCCCCAGCAGGGTATCGGTGAGGATTGCAAAGTAGGTGTCCACGCTGCTGCGCGGGACGGCGGCTTCGCGGGCGATGTTCTGGCCGTTGACCGTTTGCCCGTTGAGTTGTCCGGCGATGTTCAAGAAACGCAGAAACGGCGGCACGTTGCGCACCAGGCCTTCCTCGCGGATTTCCTCCTTGAGGTAGGTGTTCACATAGGCGCTCAGAATCCCGGCGGCATGCGCCTGGTCGAGTTGGACGAAGGGTAACAGTCCCCACCGGAGGGAAAACTTCAGATCAAACTGCGCACCCAGTTCCGCGAACGAAAACGGTTCCAGATTGAGCGTCAGGGCGCGTCCGGCCAGCAGATTCACCCCGCTGCGGCGGAGCTTGCGCGCCGAAGATCCGCAGAGTACGAACTTCCAGCGCCGGAACTCCATCAGACGGTGGACCTCGTCGAGCAGGGCGGGAATCTTCTGAATCTCATCCATGACAATCCACGCGCCCGCCGGCCGGTCGCCGGCCATGGCCTCCAAAGCGTGGGGATTGCGGGAAAGCTCCAGGAAGAGCGAGGCGTCCAAGAGGTCGAGATAAAGCGCCTCCGGCAGCCGTTCCCGGAGCCAAGTGCTCTTGCCCGTGCCCCGTGGCCCGAACAAGAAGAAGGAACGCTCCGGCACCGTCAACAAGCGCTGAATATGGTTTATTTTCATGACGACAAGTTTACATCTCTCTTGTAAGAATGCAATGCTTTCTTACAACATTGATGTAAAAGTGCAAGGTCTGATCCGCGCTAGCCCGGCTCGGCGGCGAGGATGGCGTCGTCGTAGCGGGCGGCGATGCGGTGGCCGGGCGGGACGGTGAGAAAATCGGCGGCGTCCCACGGGCCGTTGACCAGGCGTTCGAGCAGGCCCGGGTCCCCGCGCACTTTTTCGAACGTCCAGCCGCGCTCGGCGGCGCGGGCGCGGGCGTCCGCCTCGAAGCGGGGGCCGGGTTCGACGCCCATCTCGATGAACGTGCACCGGCTGTAGTTGGGCGGCGGCGCGCAGAGCGTGTCGAACAGATATTGGGCGTTGTCCTCGCCGTACTCGGCGACGAGCTGCGCGTAGGATTTGTCCATGCCGAGCTGATGGCCGATGGACAGTTGCTTCAGATCGCCGGAGGCCTCGCCGCGCTCCAGCCAGCCGGTGGTGTAAAAATAGGTCCCGGGATGGCGGTCGAAGTAGTCCTGGTAGCGCCGGCGGCTGCCGAAGAACAGGGTGAGGCAGTCGTGGGCGCGCGGGACGATCAGGGGCGCGGCGCGGGCGGTCAGGCCGACGAGGCCGTTGTTGCACAGGCCGTAGCCGAGCAGGATGGCGTCGTAGGTTTCGCCGCCGCCCTGGTCCACGGCGGCCTGGACGCGCTCCCGCATGGGCGCGGCGCCGAGGTCGTGCAGCCCCTTCGGCAGAAAGACCAGGTCCAGCCGGTGCGGCGTGCGCGCGGCCAGGGCGCAGATTTCACGGAAGAAGATTTCGCAACTGATCAGCTTGAGTTTCATGAGAGAGAATACAGGAGAAAGAAGTCAGAATTCAGTAATCATTCGGCCCCCGGTTGGCTGGCTCCTGAATCCCTGACTGCCACCGAGGGAAATTCCTCCGTGTTCAGGTTGGGAATCAGCAGGGCGTCAATGAAGTTGTTTTCGAAATCCGCGGTGCGGTTCAACTCGATGACGCGCGGCCGGCGGACGAGCGCTTCCATGGCGGGCAGGGCGGCGGCATCGAGCAGGGCCAGGTACGCGCCGGCGAGCGCCCCGTTGCCGATCACCTCGAAGCGGTCGAGCGGCAGATCGGGCAGCAGGCCGAGGGTGACGGCGTTGCGGAGGTTGATGTGGCGGGCGAAGCCGCCGGAGAGGACGAAGCGGCGGACGTCGGCGAGCCGCCGGCCGTGAAGATGCAGAAGTGTTTTCATCCCGGCGTACGTGGCGGCCTTGGCCTTGAGAACCTGCGACAGGTCCAACTCCGTGATGGAGATCGCGTGGCCGGTGGCGGAGCCGTCGGCGGCCACCAGGACACAGCCGTGGGTGGCGCCTTTTTTCAGATGGATGTGTGCATAACAGCCGCGCTGCTTGAGGCGGGCGAGGTCGAAGCGGCCCTGCGGGCTGATCAGCCCGCAACGGAACCCCTCGGCCACGAAGTCGATGATGGCCGAGCCGCACAAGCCGTCGGGCCGGCCGCCGCCGATCACCGTGCACAGAAAATCGAGTTTGGGTCCGAAGGCGATATGCTCGATGGCGCCCGGCGCGGCGCGGCGGCCGTGCAGCAGGCCGGCGCCCTCGAAGGCCGGGCCGGCGGCGGTGGCGCAGGCGATCGCCTGGCCGGCCTCGCTCAGGACGACTTCGCTGTTGGTACCCATGTCCACGAGCAGAGCCAGTTCCGGCTGTTGCAGCAGTCGGGCCACGTGGATGTCGGCCGTGAGGTCGCCGCCGAGGTACCCGGCGATGGACGGCAGGACGTCCACGAGCCCCGCGGGGTGCATGGCCAGGCCGAGATCGCGCGCGCGATACACGGGATGCATGTGGCGCACGGCCTGGAACGGCAGCCGGCCGATGCTTTCCGGCGAGAGGCCGAGGAACAGGTGTTCCATCACCGTGTTGCCGGCCGCGGCCAGGCGCACCACGCGCTCCGGCGCGACGCCAGCCGCGGCGCAGATCTGTTTGAGCAGCGGGTTGATGGTTTGCTGCACCACCAGTTCCTGCAGGTGCCGCACATCTTCCGGACGCTGGCAGCAGGAAATACGCGCCGCCACGTCGTCGGCTTTTTTGATCTGCTGGTTGTACTGCGCGGCCCGGCGCAGGATGACGCCGCGCACGGGGTCCACCAGCGCGACGACCACGGTCGTGGTGCCGATGTCCACGGCAGCGACCAGGCCTGGAGCGGCGGCCGCCTCCGAGGCCACCTCGAGCACGCGCCAGCCGTCCGGACACCGCGCGACCGTCGCGGTCACGCGCGCGCCGGCGCTCAGCGCCGGCGGCAGGGCGCGTAGAGCTTCCAGGCCGCCGGCCACGTGCTCCGCCGGCAGCGCACGCCGCAGCTCGGCGGCCAGCCGGTCCCAGTCGCTGGCCGGCGCCTCGGGCTCGGGGTGCGGCACCGTGACGGTGATCTGCCGCACGGTCGCATCTGGCGTCACCGCCGGCAGCACAAAATCATCCACGATCTGGCCCTGGGTTTCGAGCAGCGACGTGGCCGGCGTTTCGAGGCGGGCCTCGGCGCTGAGCACGCGGGTCTGGCAGGCGAGCGCCTCGCGGGTTTCGCCGTCGCCCACGGTCACGGTTTCCCGGCCGACGCGATAGGTGCCGGCGCCGAGGATGACGCGGCAGCCGTGGCAGACGCCCTGCCCGCCGCAGCGCGTGTTCAACGGCAACCCGGCGCTCTCCAGCAGCGCCGCCAATTGGGTGCCGGAGGCATGCTCCACGCGGAGCGTCCGGCCGCGGGTTGTGATCTGCATTGCCATGGTTCAAGACAAACGGCGTCCCGACGCAACATCGGGACGCCGTGGCTCCTGCCGCCAGCCAACGGCGGCAACGGGCGCTTGGTTCAGCGGACACCCAACTGGGCATCCATGATCTTGACGGCCTCGTTGGCGTCCGCCCCGTAGCCGTCCGCGCCGATTTCACTGGCATACTGCTGGGTCACCGGCGCGCCGCCGATGATGACCTTGACGCCCTTGCCCTTCATGGCCTCCGTGAGGGTCTTCATGTACGGCATGGTTGTGGTCAGCAGCGCGCTGCACATCACCGCCTTGGCGCCGCGGCTGACGCCGGCTTCGAACTTGGCCACGTCGCAATCCACCCCGAGGTCGTCCACCTCATAGCCGGCGCCCTTGAGCATCATGGCCACCAGGTTCTTGCCGATGTCGTGCAAGTCGCCCTTGACCGTGCCGATGCAGACGCGCGCCAGCGGCTTGTGGCCGGCCTTGGCCAGGATGGGCTCGATGATCTTCAGCCCCGCCTGCATGGCGCGGGCGGCGATCAGCATTTCGGGCACATACACCTCGTTGCGCGAAAACTTGTCGCCCATGGACCGCATCGCCGGGATCATGGAGTCGTTGAGCAGCTCCACGACCGGGGTGCCGGCGGCCACCTGTTGATTGACAATTTGTTCAACCAGTTTGCGATTGCCCTTGCAGATGGCATCGAAAAGTTCCTCGTGTTTGGCCATGATCGCGTCCTTTCGTTAATACAGATTGGCTTTTCCATAGGGAAAAACAACGCCGGGCGCAAGCAAAAAAAGACGGCAGAAAATAAATGAGTAGAGGTGTCCTCCAGCGGGAGGACGCCCCTGCCCGACGGCCTCACAGCAGGCCGCGGTCGAAGTTGCCGGGATGCGTGCCGGGCAGGGCGCGGCCGGCACGGACCTCCCGCCAGATGCAGCGCGCCTCGTCGGGCGTGTAGGCGCGCAGGATGAAGTCCACCCGCAGCCGCCGCGCGCCGGCCTGCCGGAGCGCGGCCAGCCGGTGGCTCACGCAGAACGGCTGGCGGTTGATCGTGATCGTCCGGCAGCGGGCGTTCAGCACCGCGAGGCGCTCGCCGGCGCCGGAGTCCAGGTCCAGGCGCGTGAACGTGCAGTGGTTCGGGCCGGGACAGCGCCCCGCCAGGTTCGCCGCCGGGCAGGATTCGGAGATGAATAGCGGCGTATCCTGGTAGACGATGACGACCGCCCGTGCGCCGCACAGATTCAGCAGCTCGCGGACGTTGTCGAGCCCGTCCTCCGGCGAAAGCGTGACGCGGTGTGCGCCCAGCTCCGCGAGTTGGGCCGCGGCGGAAGCATTAAACGTGTACAAGGGCCAATCGGCCACCAGATCGGGGTCCGGCCGTTGGGCGGGATTGAAAACCCCGCCCATGTTCAGCCGCAGGAAACTCCACGCGGATACATTGGCCGCCGCAAACCGCCGCCAGCCGGCGGCGCGCAGCGTGCCGAGGCGGCGGATCAAAGCCTCTTCCTCCCAGCGCCGCGTGATAACCGGCAGCGCCAGCCGGATGCGGTCGCGGTCCAGGCGGTCGGCGAGGCGTTCCAAGTACGCCAGCAGGTCGGGCAGCGGATCGAGATCGGCGGCGACGAGCACTTCTTCCACGTTCCGCCAGTCGTCGGCTTCGAAGGTGTCCAGGACGGCGGGATGATCTACGCGGACCTGCCAACGCAGGTCGGGGACGGCCAGGGCAGGCGTAGCCGGCGGCGCGTCGGCTTGCACCTCCGCTTGGAGCCGGGCCAGCCGTGCGGCGGCCGCCTGCTGGACGGCGGCTTCGAGACGGGCGCAGAGCCGGCGACGCACATCGTTCAGGACGGATACGGGGATAAAACAGCCGGCGGGATTGTGCAGCTCAAAGCCGGCGAGCAGGAAGGGCGTATCGCCCAGCTTGTCAAAAGCGCTGCGCGCGGCGGCGGGCAGCTTGGCCGGATCCTTGGCGGGTTGAAACGGGCCGGCTTGTTCCACCGCCACTTCCAGAGGCGGCGGCGGACCGCCGGTGTCATCCTCCGACACCAGGCGGGCCACGGCGCGGAAACGTTCCGCCGCCAGCGTCAACGCCACCGTCATCGGCCGGCGCGCGCGGAACGCGCCAGGCTTGGGTTGAGGGAATGGGAAGCTGCGTTTGACCGCTTGCGACGAGCTGCAATAGATAGGCGCGCCGCCGGGCAGGTTCGGCCGCTCTTGGGGCAGTTCGACCTCCACCAGACTGCCCACGGGCGCGGCGAAAGTGTTTTTGGCGCTGTTCCCGCTGCCGACGATGCGGAGCGCATCCACGGGAAAGCCGAACGGCTGGCCCACGCCGGGCAGGTCAATCTGGAGGCCGTCGTGCCGTTCCAGCGCCCGCCGCGTGTGGAACCGCAGGCGCGCCGCGCCGCGGCCGTAGGAGACGACGGTTTCCACGGCGCCGATCGGCGTGCCGCGGTGGCCGACGGCGTCGCGGTCCACGACGTCGCCGTGGCGGGGGCCGTCGAGATACAACCGCGTCCACGGCCGGCTGAAGATGGTCTGCAGGTCGGCGGCCCCCTGGTTTTTTTCTTCGGCGGAAAGCTGGCCGTCGAGCAGCCGGCGGTAGAAGGCGACCGTGGCGGCAACATACAGCGCGTTCTTTTTCCGGCCCTCAATTTTGAAACTGGCCACGCCGGCGTTACGCAGGGCGGCGACATGCTCCGGCAGCGCGAGATCCTTCATGGAAAACACGTAGCCGCCCTGGTCCGCCGGACGGTCGGGCGCGGCGCCGGTCTTCCGGAAAAAATCACGGCAGGGATAGGCGCAGCGGCCGCGGTTGCCGCTGCGGCCGCGAAGCTGGCTGGAGTAGAGGCACAGGCCGCTGTAGGCGTAACAGAGCGCGCCATGGATGAACACCTCGGTCTCGAGACCGGCCTGCGCGGCGAGGCCGCGGATCTCCTCCAGGGTCAGCTCGCGGGCCAGCGTCACGCGGCGGAAGCCGAGCTGGCGCAGCGTCTCGAGGCCGGCCAGGTTGTGCACCGCCAGTTGGGTGCTGGCGTGCAGCGCCAGCCGGGGGAACCAGCGGCGGACGATCCGCGCCACGCCGAGATCCTGCACGATCACGGCGTCCACGCCGGCCTGGTCCACGTCAGCCAGCGCCGCGACCAGCTCCGCGCGCTCGCGGTTCAGGACGACGGTGTTGACGGTGACGAACACGCGGCGGCGCGGCGTCAGCGCGTGGGCCAGGGCCGTGAGCTCGCCCAGTTGCTCCGGGGAAAAATTGATCGCCTCGGCGCGGGCGGAGAATTTCTGCAGGCCGCAGTAGACGGCATCGGCGCCGTAGTGTAGTGCTGCGTACGCAGCCTCGCGGTCGCCGCCGGGGGCCAGGAGTTCCACGGTGGGCGCGGCCGGCCGGCTGACCGACGGCCGCGTCCTGGAAACACCGGTGGCTGGATGCTGATCGGGCACAACACAGCGTGGCGCGCCCGGCGCGATTTGTCAACAGGCGGGCGCTACAGGCTCGAGCCGCGCCAATGGAGTTTCTGGCGGAGCACGGCGAAGTAGCTGTAGCCCGGCAGGTGGACAAAGCGGACGCTGCGCGGGCTGCGCTGGATTTCGATGCGATCGCCCTGGGCCAGCGGGTGCTGCTCCTGGCCGTCCACGGCGAAGAGCAGGAGTTTGGACGACTCGGCCACGTGGATGGCGATGCGGGCCTGATCGGCAATGACCAGCGGCCGCGTGCCGAGGGTGTGCGGGCAGACCACGTCAATGACGAAAGCGGCGGCATTGGGGTGCAGGATGGGTCCGCCGGCGGACAGCGAGTGGCCGGTGCTGCCGGTGGGCGTGGAAACAATCATGCCGTCGCAGACATAGGCGGTGACGGGTTCATCGTCCACCGCGAGCTCTAGCGTGACCATTTTGGAGGAAGCGCCCCAGCCGATGCCGACCTCGTTCAGGCCGTGCCAGGGTCCCTCGATGCGGTCGCCGCGCCGCAGCCGGCATTCCAGCATCCGGCGCGTCTCGAGCGTATAGCGGCCGCCAGCCAGCGCCGCGACGGCGCGTTCGAGGTCCGCCTGCGGCACGCTGGTCATGAAGCCGAGGCTGCCGATGTTGACGCCGAGGATGGGGGTGTCGTGGCCGCGCAGGAGCCGGACGGCGCTCAGCAGGGTGCCGTCGCCGCCGAGCACCAGCAGGGCATCCATCCGCTCCGGCAGCGCCTCCTCCGGCGTCGGCGCGAGGCCCGGCAGGAGCGCGGCAGTTTCGCCGCTCGCGGCGAGGGTCAAGCCCAACTGCTGCGCCTGGGCCGCCAGCCGCCGCAGGGCGTCGGCTGCCTCCGGCTTCCGCACGTTCGCCAGCACGCCAATGGTTTTCATGGTCTTTTCCAATGCGCGAGAAATTCCACGTTGCCCGCGGGGCCCTTGAGCGGCGACACGCAGACGCCCAACCATTCGAGGCCCAAGTGCTGCGTTCCGAACTCCCGGATGTCTCCGATCACCTGTTGCTGCACACCGGCATCGCGCACCACGCCGCCCTTGCCGACCTGCTTGCGCCCGGCCTCGAATTGCGGTTTGATCAGCGCGACAATCTCCCCGCCCATGGCCAGCAACTCTTTAACAGCCGGCAGAATCTTCGTCAAGGAGATGAAAGACACGTCCACGGCGGCCAGGGCCGGCTGCTCGGGCAGGTCGCCGGGCCGGAGGTAGCGGGCGTTGATGCCCTCCTTCAGCACCACGCGCGGGTCGTTGCGCAGCCTCCAATGGAGCTGGCCGTGGCCGACGTCCACCGCGTACACCCGCGCCGCGCCGTGTTGGAGCAGGCAGTCGGTAAACCCGCCGGTCGAGGCGCCGATATCCAGGCAGACCCGGCCCGCCACATCGAGGCCGAACTGCCGGAAGGCTTCCTCCAGCTTCTCACCGCCCCGGCTGACGAACCGTTCCGGCTGGGTGACCGACACAACGGCGTCCGCCGGCACGGTGTGGCCGGCCTTGGGTGCCGGTTGGCCGTTGACGCGCACCGCGCCGGCGCAGATCAGCCGCTGCGCCTGCGCGCGGCTTTCGGCTAGGCCCCGCTGCACCAATAACTCGTCAAGTCGCGGTTTCATACGATCTCCGCTTGCACCGGCGTGGGGCGATTCTATAATGGCGGAAAGCTCAATACAAGGAGGCGCCATGGCAACGGTGAATTATCTGGCCCTGGACCTGGGGGCGGAAAGCGGACGGGCGATCGTCGGGACCTTTGACGGGAAAAAGCTGGCGCTGAAGGAAATCCACCGTTTCCCCAACGGGCCGGTGAACGTCAACGGCCGGCTGCACTGGGATGCGCTGCGGCTGTTCGCCGAGATGAAGACCGGCGTGCAGAAGGCGCAGGCGGCCACCGGCGGGCTGGCCAGCCTTGGCATTGACACCTGGGGCGTGGATTTCGGACTGCTGGACAAAAAGGGCGAGCTGCTGGGCAACCCGGTCAATTACCGCGATAGCCGGACCGACGGCATGCTGGACGAGGCCTTCCGCCGCGTGCCCCGCGCGGCAATGTACCGGGCGACGGGCATCCAGTTCATGCAGCTCAACACGGTTTTCCAGCTCCTGGCGCTCGCCGTGGCCCGTTCGCCGCAGCTTGCGGCGGCGGACCGGCTGCTGTTCATGCCGGACCTGTTCAACTACTGGTTCACCGGCCGCGGCGTGATCGAACGCACCATCGCCAGCACGAGCCAGTGCCTCAACCCGCGCACGGGCCGCTGGGCGGGGGCTATGCTGAAGCAGCTCGGCATTCCGACCCGGATCCTCGGCGCCATCGTCGAGCCGGGCACGGTGATCGGAATGCTGTCCAAATCCGTGGCCGAAGAAACCGGTGCGCGGGGACTCAAGGTGGTCACGCCGGGCGGACACGACACGGCCTGCGCCGTGGCCGCCGTGCCGGCCGCCACGCCGCACTATGCCTACCTCAGCTCCGGCACGTGGTCGCTGATGGGCATGGAGCTGGACCGGCCGGTGGTGACGGACGCGAGCTTGCAATACAATTTCACCAACGAGGGCGGTGTGTGCAACACGATCCGCTTCCTCAAGAACATCAGCGGCCTGTGGCTGGTGCAGGAATGCCGCCGCACCTGGGCCGCGGGCGGCGCGGCGCTCGACTACGGCGAAATCACCCGGCAGGCCGCCCAGGCGCCGTCGCTCGCCGCCTTCGTGGATCCCAATCACGCGGATTTTCTCAGTGCCGGCGACATGCCCGCGCGCATTCAGAAATTCTGCCGGCGTACCGGTCAGCCGGCGCCGCAGACCCGGGGCGCGATCGTCCGCACCGCGCTGGAAAGCCTGGCGATGAAATACCGCTGGGTGCTTGAACGGCTGGAGGAACTTACCGGGCAGCAGGCTGAGGTGCTGCACATCGTCGGCGGCGGCACACAGAACAAGCTGCTCAACCAGCTCGCGGCCAGCGCCGTCGGCCGGCCGGTCATCACGGGCCCCATCGAGGCCACCGCGGCCGGCAACATCCTGATGCAGATGCTGGCGACGAAAAAAATCCGCTCGCTGGCCGAGGGGCGGGCGATCGTTCGCGCTTCGTTCCCGACGGAAACCTACCGGCCGCAGCACGCCGCCGCCTGGGCCGCCGCCTACGGGCGGTTCCTGAAGATTCAAGGGAATGATTGAAGGCCATATGAAAAACATCGAGCAACTTGAGCAGAAACTGGACAATTTCAACCCGGCGCACCGGCGCGAGGCGCTGCACGCACTGGCGGAGCTGGTGCAGGCGGGCAAGCTGGCGCTGCCGCCGCCGGGCGTGGCGCACAACCTGCATGCGCACACGTTTTTCAGCTACAACGCCTATGGCTATTCGCCGAGCCGTTTTGCCTGGCAGGCGCGCCGGGCGGGACTGGCCGCGGCGGGGATCGTGGACTTCGACGTGCTCGACGGGCTGGAGGAGTTCTGGGCCGCGCGCGGGTTGCTCGGCCTCAAGGGCTGCGTGGGCCTGGAAACGCGCGTCTTCGTGCCGGAGTTTGCCGCACGGGTGATCAACTCGCCGGGCGAGCCGGGCATCGCCTACACCATGGGTCTCGGCTTCGCCCGCCGCAGCATCCCCGCCGCCGCCGAGCAATTCCTAGCCGGCCTACGCCAGACCGCCGAGCAGCGCAACCGCGACCTGCTCGGCCGCGTCAATGCCTGCCTGCAGCCGGTGGTGGTGGAGTATGCCCATGACCTGCTGCCCCTGACGCCGGCGGGCAATGCGACGGAACGTCATATTTGCCTCGCCTACGCCCGCAAGGCGGCCCGACAGTACCCGGCGCCGGAGGCGCTGGAAAAGTTCTGGGTGACAAGCTGGGCGCGGAAGCCCGGGGCCTGGATTTTCCCGAAGGCGCCAGGATCCAGAATCTGATCCGCGCCAAGACGATGAAAAAAGGCGGCGTGGGTTACGTTCAGCCCGGCCCCGAGGCGTTCCCGGCGCTGGCGGATTTCAACCTATTCGTCCAGTCCTGCGGCGCCCTGCCGGCGCTGTGCTGGCTCGATGGCACCAGCGACGGCGAGCAGCGGATCGAGGAGCTGCTGCGCGTGGCGATGGCCGCCGGCAACGCCGCGCTCACCATCATCCCCGACCGCAACTACAAGCCCGGCGTGCAGGACCAGAAGCTGAAAAACCTCTCTCACGTCGTGGACCTGGCGCAGCAGTTGCACCTGCCGATCACCATCGGCACGGAGATGAACAGCCCGGGCAACAAGTTCGTGGACGCGTTCGAGACCGCGGAACTCAAGCCGCTGACGCCGGTGTTTCTCCGGGGCGCGCACGTCGCCTGCGCTCACGCCGCGCTCCAGCGCGAGGGCGGCCGGGGCTACCTCAGCCCCTGGGCCGTGCAGAATTATCCCCGCGCCGCCGACCGCAACGCGTTTTTCGAACAGGTGGGCAAGGCGCTGACGCCCGCGCGGGAAGGCGCGCTGGCCGCACTGCCGCCGGACGCCGCACCGGCGCAGGTTCTGGAGGCCGCCGGCGGGTGATGAGGAGAAAATGTTTTGAGGGCGCCGTGTTTGCAGAATGGCCGTGAAGGAGCCTAGCGCGGCCTAGCCGCAACCGAACCAGATTGAAACCGCCAAGGCGCCAAGATCGCCAAGCTTGGAAAGATGAAATAAGGCAGAATTTTGCCACGGATCAACACAGATTTACACGGAAGAAGCGAAAGTAGAAGAACGGAGTTTTATCCACAGATTCCACGGATTACGCGGATGTCGGGAGATTCCGGAGGGTCGTGCTCTGTCACGACCATCTTGGCGGCCTTGGCGGCTTGGCGGTT
>CAIQIC010000529.1 GCA_903871765.1 uncultured Lentisphaerota bacterium | reverse complement strand
GTTCCATGCGAAACTTCGTGAGTTCTCCGATGGTGTTAAGGAAGAGGTGTGATTCCCATTCATACGGAGGCGGCATCTCAGTTTGAGAACTTCATCCCGAATGTGAGGGTTGTTAACGATCGAGAAGCATTGGATTTGAATAATTTATGAGCATCCATTCTTTTGACCGCAATAAGCACGGTCAGCCATCAAAGCGATTTCGATTCCTTTCATCGACAGGGAATCACAGCTTGTCGGCCGAGCAGATTTCCGAGAAGCATGCGCTGGAGGAATATTTGCAAGCTTGTGCGGCCTGGGCTGATGTGAAGTTGAGAAAAGCTGTTCTTGCTGGCGTCCCGGAAATACAAGTGATTTACGACATATCCTATGGTGGCAAGAAATTGGGCTACCTGCTGAAGCAATGGAATTCTTATATGTTGCGCTTGGGGTGCAATATATCGCTGCGCAGAGATTCCAAGGACCTATCGTTGAACTTTCGCAAAATACATCATCTTTGCGCGCTAAATTACATAACCCTGTTATTCCCGCCAGTCGATCCGAATGATGCAAAAATCCCGATATCTATGGAAACCGCCATTTATCTTGAAAGTCTGAATGAGCGGGTTCTCAAGGAAGCGGTGCTTCGGTTTGCTAAGTGCAAAGATTTGCTGAGACCCTTGCTGAGAAGCCCGTGATAACGAGGGCGCAAGGAGTCCTTGAAATTTCGCATCCCCTCCCGCGCCGCCTCTGAGGGTGCACATCCCTCACCCCAGCATCACCCGCTCCCGCCGTCTCGCCTCATCCCCGGCCGCCAACCAACGCCAATCTTCAGCATCCGCCCGCAGTTCTCCGAAGCCAGCCGGGGTCAGAGGCCAGCCGGGGTCAGGGCGCGACATTCAACTTCACAGTAGTCCGGCCAGGTAAGCGAGACAAGAGTCGGGCCGGCGTCAGCGGGCGGGCACGCTCAGGTGGATGAAGGTGCCTTTTTTGTTGCCGACGATGACGTCCGGGACGCCGTCGCCGTTGAGGTCCACGGCGGTGACCTGGGTGCCGACGCCGGAGTTGTCATCTATCCGGTGCGGGATGAACTGCACCCCATGGTCCTTGTCGCGGCGCAGCTCGAACCAATAGACGACCGCGGGCGCGTTGGGTTCGACATCACCGGTCGGGCCGTGCGACCAGAAGCGCTTGCCGGTCAGGATGTCCGGGAGGCCGTCGCCGTTCATGTCGAGCACGGCGAGCGCGTGCAGTTGGGATACGCGCAGCGCGGGCGAGGCGAGGTCCGGCTTGGCCGGCAGGATTTCGTGGCGCTCGAAGGTGATCTCCCCCTGCGCGTTGCGGAGCTGCTTGTACCACGCAAGGCCGTAGTGGTGGCAGTGCAGGACGGTAATCACGTCGTTGAGGCCGTCGCCATCCACGTCGGCCGCGTACATCTGGCAGGCGGCCTCGGCAAACGGGAACTTGTGCTGGATGAACAGTTGGCCATCCTTCCAATCCTTCGGCTGCTCCCACCAGCCGTCGGAGGTGAGCAGATCGGGACGGCCATCGCCGTTCACGTCGCCGACGCCGAGACCGTGCGTGAACTTGTGGAAACCGCAGTTCGGGGTGACGGGATGAAATTCCCACGGGGCGTCGGGGTTGTGGAAATCCGGCTCCGCGAAGCCCAGACAGCCGCCGGTGTTGAAGATCATCTGCGGGTGGTTGGTGCCGGTCAGATGGCCGAGCAGCGGCGATTCATTATCGACGCACGGAAAGGCGAGGTGTTTTTTCCACGGTGCGTCCTGGCCGGCGGGATTCTCATACCAGAACGCTGCCTGGCCGGGATAGGGCATATACAGCACGTCCGGCCAGCCATCGTGGTTGAAGTCGCCGCAGAAGGTCAGGAAGTTGTCGGAATAGTCCGTGGGGTTGAAGGCGGTCGCGGCGTGGATCGCATGGCGCTGGGCGAAGTCCGGGCCGGCGTACCAGAACGGGCCGGAGACGACGTCCAGCTTGCCGTCGCGATTGAAGTCGGCATACCACGCGCCTTCGCCATAGAATTGGTCCGTGAGTTGAATCTTTTTGAACTGCGGTTCCGCCGCCTGGACCGCCACCGCCGCCAGCCCCAGCACCGCCGCGAGCAATCTTTTCATGGCATCCCCTTTCTACGCGCGCGGATTCTCGCATGGCGCGGCCGATTTGCCAAGGGCGAGCGCCAGATAAAGCGGGGGCATTCGCAACCCTTCTTTACCCCCCGGACGTGCTGCCATTGGCGAGAAAAGGAATATCTGTGGAATAAAATCCGGATGGTTCAGCCGCAAAGAGGCCTAGCGCGGCATAGCCGCAACCAAAGCAAAGTGAGGACGGCAGGAAGATGTAAAAGAAAAGTGTCGCGCAAAGACGCAAAGCTGAAAGCCCTTCCCCTGGGAGGGGCGCCAAGCGGAATTTCGCATCCCCTCCGTTCTCCTCTTTGCGCCTTGGCGCGAAAATATCTTTCGACTTCAATTCTTATATAGGTCAATCCTAATGAACTACTTGCGAAATTATCTATGCCAAAATGCGGCGATTTTTCGGGTTAGTGGCACAGATTACGCAGATTTCGGAAGTTTCCGGAGATTCGTGCGCTGTCACGACCATCTTTGCGTTTACCGCTACTCCTGGTTATTCGCGTCCGGCAAGATGCCGGACGTAGCGGGCTGGAAGCCCGCGCTCCCCTTCCGAGATGCGGGCGCTTCCCGTTACTTCAGCCACCGCGCTCCGTGGCCATGCCGTTATGATTCTGCTGTCAACTCGCGCTGGTAGGCCGCGAGGGCGTCGGGGCTGAAGGCGACGAAGATGACCTGCTCCGGCCATTTCTGATCCGTCAGCTCCGCGCGGACGGTCTGCACCGCGATGTGTGTCGCGCGGTCGAGCGGGAAACGATAGACGCCGGCGCTGATGGCCGGAAAGGCGATGGTGCGGATGTTGTGCTCCCGCGCGAGGCGCAGACTGTTGCGATAGCACGCGGCCAGCAACTCGTCCTCGCCTTTGTTGCCGCCATGCCAGACCGGGCCGACGGTATGGATGACGAACTTGGCGGGCAGCTTGAAGCCGGGTGTAATCTTCGCGTAGCCGGTGGCGCAGCCGCCCAGTGTGGCGCAGTGCGCCACCAGCCGCAGGCCGGCCGCGCGGTGGATCGCGCCATCCACCCCGCCCCCGCCCAGCAAGGTGGCCTTGGCAGCGTTGACAATGGCGTCCACAGCCAGCGTGGTGATGTCGCCGAGGACTGCGGCCAGGCGGTCGGACGGCGGTCGGTCCGGGGCGGGATTCATGAGGCGAATTGCCGGAGCAAGGAGCGGAAACGCGGATCGCTCTGCAACAGTTCCAGGTTCGAATCCTTGCGCATCCATGCGAAATCCCGGTAGCCCTGCCCCACCGCGCGCCGCAGCGCGTCGAACGCCTCATCCTTGCGGCCGACCAGGGCGAAACTGCAGCCCAGGTTGTACCAGACATGCGGGTCATCCGGATGCTCACGGGCCAGCGAGAGGTCCACCTCCAGGCTTTCCGCGTAGCGTCCAGTCTGCGTGTAGAGATCGCCCAGTGCTTCTTTAACCAGACGATGCGAGGGACACCGGTGGCGAACCCGTTCCAAAAACTGCATTTCCACGCGTTTGGCGCGACTGATGCCGCGACGGCTGGGCAGCGAATTCCTCGTTTTCATGGCGCCATCAAGTCATACCTTGGGTACCTTAGCGCATTCGCGCCAAGGTTCAAGTCCACGCGCGGCCTTGGTGCCTTCGTTCATCGGCGGCCCAGATCCTCCGGCAGCAGGCCCAGTCCGAGCAGGGCCTGCTCGGAGGCCGCCGGAAACTGCTCCAGCCGCCGGATCAGTGTTTCAAGACGGCGCAGATCAGCCAACGCCCCCGCCGGCGTGCGCTGCTGCGCCTGCCGTTGCTGCGCCGTGGCCTCCGCGGGGAATAGGTAGGGGGCGTCCGCCAGGTGCAGCGTGCGCAACAACACGTCGCGGTGCCAGTGCAGCACGCTCTGGAACAACGCCGCACGCACGTTCAGATATTTTGCGCTGATGCGCGCGTCGAGCACCTCATTCTCCAGGTCCGCGTTCCCGGGCGCAGCCCGCTCGGTATCCTCGATCAGTTTCTTTTCCGCGGCCAGGATGCGCCGCAGCCCGCCGGCGCGCACGGCTGCATCCAGCGGATCCGCCGCCGGCCCCACGCGCAGCCAGTCCAGCAGTGGCTCCAGCCAGGCGCCCGGCGCGACGGGTTCCGCCGACAAGTCAATCTTCTGGCAGCGCGAGGTGATGGTGGGCAGGAGCATCTGCGGCGCCTCGGACAGCAACAAGATCAGGCTGTTGGGCGGCGGCTCCTCCAGGGTCTTGAGAAACGCATTGGCGGCCTGGGCGTTCATGCGCTCGGCGTCCAGGATCACGGCGGCTTTGTGCTGGCCGGAAAAGGGCGTCAGGGCGATAAAGCGGATCACCTTGCGAATGCCCTCCTGCTCATCTGCGCCGATGACAATCTGCCGGGACTTGCTTTCCGGCTCCAGCCACAGAATGTCCGGATGCGTATGCCGGGCCACGCCGCGGCATTCCGCACAGACCCCGCACGGCGGCGCGGCGGCGTGGCAGAACAGGAACTGCAGCAGCGCTTCGGCCAGCGTCAGCGCCGCGCCGCGCACGGGACCGTGCACCAGGTAGGCGTGAGCCAGGCGGCCGGCGGCCTGGCTGCGCCGCAAGTCGGCCAGCGCCGCGGCAAATTGATCAAGCGTGGACATCGTGCACCCGTTTCCACACTTCCGCCGCCACGGCTTCCGCGTCGGCCGCGGCGGACACTACGCGCCAGCGCTCCGGTTCGAAGCGGGCTAGTTGCAGATAGCCCTGGCGCACCCGCTCGTGGAAATCCAGCGCCTCGCGCTCGATGCGGTCCCTGGCGCCACCGCGCTGCTGCAGACGCGCAAAGCCGTCGCTCACCGGCAAATCGAGCAGGATGGTCAGGTCGGGCGCCGTGCCGGCGACGGCGAAGGCATTGATCGCCAACACCTGATCGAGCGCAAGGCCGCGGCCATAACCCTGGTAGGCCGTGGTGGAATCGGCGAAGCGGTCGCAGACCACCCACGCGCCGCGCTCCAGGGCCGGCCGGATCACCTGCCGTATCAGTTGCGCCCGGCTGGCGGCAAACAGCAGGACCTCGGCTTCGGGGCTGATCGGCCCGCCAGCCTTGTCGTGCTGCAGGATATCGCGGATCGCTTCGCCCGTCGGCGTGCCGCCCGGCTCGCGCGCATAGACCACCTTGTGGCCCGCCTGCTCCAGCGCCGCGACCAGCCGCTGGGCCTGCGTCGTCTTGCCACTGCCCTCCGGCCCCTCGAGGGTGATGAATTTTCCGCGGATAGTCATTCGTCAGCGGTCCGTTGTCAGTCGTCAGTTGGCTTTCTTCAGCTTCGGTCCCTGCGGCGTGTCCTGAATGGCCCAGCCGAGCTTCTGCAACGCGCCGCGGAGGCGGTCGGATTCGGCCCAGTTCCTCGCCTGGCGCGCCGACTGACGCTGTTCCAGCAGCGCCAGCGCCCCGGTATCGGCCGGCTGCTGCTCCGGTTGCAGGAAGCCGAGCACCCGGTCGAAGGACGCCAGCACGTCGCGCACGGCTGCGGCCTGGCCCGCGGTGAGCGCGTTTTCGTTCATCGCCCGATTTCCGGCTGTCACCATATCGAACAGCGCACCAAGCGCGCGCGAAATATTGAGGTCATCATCCAGACCGGTGTTAAAGTCAGCACGCGCCAATTCGGCCCATTCCGGCACGGTCGCGGCCGGCGCGGCCCCGGCGACCCCGCGCAGCCGGTCGCTGAACTCGTCGAGCCGGCCCAAGGCCGCGCGGGCGGCGGCCAGCGACTCGAACGTGAAGTTCAACGCCTGCCGGTAGTGGGAGGACAACAGCGCGTAACGGATTTCGCGGCCGGAGTAGCCCTTGGCCAGGAGGTCGCGCAGGGTGAAGAAATTGCCCAGGCTCTTGGACATTTTCTTGCCGTCCACCACCAGGTGCGCGCAATGCATCCAGTATTTGACGAACGGTTGGCCGGTGGCGGC
>CAIQIC010000528.1 GCA_903871765.1 uncultured Lentisphaerota bacterium | reverse complement strand
GCACGAGATGCTCGAACGGGCCGGCGTGCTGGTCGGCGAGGCGGTCGGCGGGTTGTGGGGCGGCACGTTCCACCACATGGCCAACCGGATGCTGCGCCGGCACGCCGGAGAGCTGGGCTACAAGCTCGACTACACCATCCTCGATCAGGACGAGGCCTGCAGCCTGGTCCGCGCCTGCGCCCGGGAACTCAAGCTCGCCGGCCAGGAGTTTCCCAAGGCGGACGTGCTGCTCGCCGTCTTCAGCCTGGCGGCCAACGTCGAGCGGCCGGTGCTGGACGTGGCGGCGGAGCATTTCGGCGAGCACGCCGTCAACCTGGACGAGGTCGGGCGCGTGCACGCGGCCTACCAGGCCCGCAAGCGCGCGCTGCATGCGATGGATTTCGACGACCTGTTGGTCAACGGCCTGCGGCTGTTCCGCGAGCAGCCCGGCGTGCTGGCGCATTACCAGGAGCAGTTCCAATACATCCTGGTGGACGAGTACCAGGACACCAACACCCTCCAGGCCGAATGGGTGGACCGCCTGGCGGAACGCCGGCGCAACCTGCTGGTGGTCGGCGACGATTTCCAGAGCATCTATTCGTGGCGCGGCGCCGACTTCGCCAACTTCCTGTCCTTCCCCCGGCGCTATCCCGACGTCACGATGTTCAAGCTCGAAACCAACTATCGCAGCGTGCCGGAGGTCCTGGACCTGGCCAACGCCTGCATTGCCGGCAACCCGGCACAGTTCCAGAAGACCATGCACGCCGTCCGCCGGGCCCACCATAAGCCGGCGCTGGTGCGGCTGCGCGATGGCGATGCCCAGGCGCGCTACGTGGTCGAGCGCATCCGGCAACTGCTGCGCCAGGGCTGCGCGCCGGGCGACATCGCCGTGCTCTACCGCGCGCATTTTCACGCCATGGAGCTGCAACTGGAGCTGACCCGGCAGCAGCTCCCGTTCGTCGTCACCTCCGGCGTGCGCTTTTTCGAGCAGGCGCACATCAAGGACGTCTGCGCCCTGCTGCGTGTCCTGGTGCACCCGGCCGACGAGCTGGCCTTTCTGCGCCTGCTGGGCCTGCTGCCGAAGGTCGGCGCGCAGACGGCGGGGCGCATCTGGGGAAAACTCGGCGGCCGGTTCGAGCCCTACCGCCCGGAGGTCGAGCCCCTGCTCCTGGACCTGCTGCCCCCGGCCGCCCGTGCGCCGTGGCGCGCCATCGCCGCCGCGCTGCCGCCCGGCGGGCCGGAGGCGGTGGCCCATGATCCGGGCGAACTCCTCTTCCGGTTCACCGCGGCCTTTTACGAGCAGTATGCCGCCCGGACGTTCGAGAACTACGCGCGCCGGCTGGAGGACATCCAGGGCCTGATCAACTTCACCGCGCGCTATGCCACCGCCGAAGATTTCCTCAGCGAGATGGCGCTGATGACCAACCTCGACGCCGAGACCGAAGCGCCCGGCGTCAACGGCACGTCGGCGCTCAAGCTGTCCAGCGTGCACCAGGCGAAGGGCCTGGAATGGAAGGCGGTGCTGGTGCTCTGGCTGAACGAGGGCCTGTTCCCGTCCCACCGCGCGCTGGCGGAGGCCGCCGACGAGTCCGAGGAGCGCCGCCTGTTCTACGTCGCTGTCACCCGCGCCCGCGACGAACTCTATCTCTGCGTGCCGGAAGTCCGCCGCGTCCGCGGCGGCGGCGTCATGTACTGTGTCCCCTCGCGCTTCGTCACCGAGGTCCCCGCCAGTCTGTTCGTGGAGGAATACGTCGGCTTTGGCTGATGGCTTCCGGCTGCCTTCATTGCTTCTTGCTCCGTCTTCCTCTGCGACCTCTGCGCCACTAACCAGCGAAATCGACGAATTTCGGCGCAGATAATTTCCTAAATGGTTCGTTCAGTTGCTGCTGCTTATGGGTGTGATCCGGCCGTGGTTACAACGCGGAGGAAGAATTTCTCGCGTAAAGACGCCAAGGCTTAGCGCGGCAGAGCCGCAACCAAAGAATGGCGGCGGCCCTTTAGCCACGGATGAACACGGATTTACACGGAAAAAGATTTTAAAAACTTGGCGGTCTTGGCGACATGGCGATGAAATCTTCGCAGAGGAACAAGATTCGGACAGATAGCACTGCAAAGAAGACAAAGGTAAATGAGACATTATAGAAGGGAGCTTTGAAAGGGTAAACGAATTATTTCGCTGTCTTTTTTCGCTTGGTGTCTTGGCGTCTTTGCGCGAGACGTTCCTTTTCTGTATTTCCAATTCCTCCTGCCGCTGCTTCCGTGTAAATCCGTGTTCATCCGTGGCAAAATTCCTGCATCCCTGATTTTCTCATTCAATTTGCTTTGGTTGCGGCTGTGCCGGGCTGTGTTCCTCTGTGGTTAATTCTGTTCCGTCTTCTTAACCAGCTCCAGCCACTGCTGATAAGCCTTCTCGATCCCGGCGGCGTCCACCTTGCCATCCCAGACGGCCACGCCGTAGCACAGGCTCAGCGGCTGGCCGGCTTTCAGCAGGTACGGTTCCTTCCACAGGTTCAGGGTGGCGGCGAGATAGGCGAACGGGGTCAACATCGTGAACATCCGGTTCGGATGCCGTGGGTTGGATGGGTGATCGAAGATGGCGACGGTAACCGGCTTTTCTCCGACCGCTGCCGAATAGGCGCTCCATTGGGCGGGGACGAGGCGTTCGTCGCCGCGGACCGTTTCCCCGGTCTGGCCGGACGCGTTGATGAAGACACCACCCTTGTCCATGCTGGTCACGAAGCGCGCGCCGAGGCCGAAGTAATGGTGGCCGGTCAGCGTAACCACATCCCTGCCCGACGGCGTTTCCAACTTCGTCCGCCAGGTCAGCAGCGTGACGCCGAGGCCTGGCTGCAGCCGCAGCGTGCGCGTCTCGCGCAACACGAGGTTGCTGGCGGGCGCTTGCCAGTCGAGTTGCTGCGTGAGTCCGTCGGCGCGCGGCTCCAGCGCGCACTGAATTTGGCGACCGCTTGGGGCGATCTCCTCCCAGAAGTTCACGCCGTCCGCCTCCAGCGCGAACATCAGTCCGTGATGGTGCTTGTGGTCGAACGGCGCATCGCGCAGCACGGCGACGCCGGCGGGCGAGCAAAGCTGCGCGGCGTAGGGTTTGAAGGGATAGCCGGCGTGGCGGTAGACAAGCACCGGCCGGCCGCCGGCGCTGAAGGTGAGGTTGGTCGCGTCCTGCGCGGTCTCGAAGGCGTGGGCGGTGGCCGCGCTCAACAGCCCGGCGGCGAGACATAGTACGATTTTCATTTTAACCTCCCAGGATGCAAACAAGAGCTAACGCCCTTTCATAAAGAGGAGTTAAACTACGAAATGTACGAAAGTAAATTCCTCGTATTTTTTCGCGATTTTCGCGTGTTTCGTAGTTGCAATCATTTCACCAGATCCCCGAATGCGGGCAGCAGTCCGTATTTTTTCTGCCACGGCGTGTACATGAAGCCGCGCAGGTTGGGCGTCTGCGCCCCGAGGTTAAGCCAGCCCTCCACGCTCTGGAGGTCATCGGCGTCGTAGTAGCAGGCGACCAGGGTGGCGAAGCCGGCGTCGGCGAAAAACTTCAGGCTCTCAGCGCGCGGAGCGCCGCCCCAGACGGCGATGGTCAGGTCCTTCGGAATATGTTTCCACGAGCCGGTGAAGTCGCCCGCGACCAGGTAGTAGTTGCCGTGCGCGTTGTGGTGCGGGTCGAACATGTCCGACCAGACGAGCAACTCGACGCCGGGGATATGGCGGCGCAGGATCTCCGCCTGGCGCGTGACGCAGCCGCCGAGCAGCGCCGCCATGTCCCGGCCGCGGCAAGCCGCGCAGGTGCCGCCCATGCGAACTTCGTCCATGCTGAGCAGCACGCGGCGCGGGTGCAGATGTTGGGCCAGCAGACGCGCCTCCTCGTCGAAAATTTCGTAGAGTTTCGGCTCGGCCATGCACAGACTGACCTGCGAGTCGTGGATCAACATCGAATGATACCAGCTCACCTTCAGCCGCTGACCGTCGGCGATGCGCGAACCGGGCAGCAGCTTCAGCGGCACGGCGGGACCCTCCGGCACGCGGTAGGGGTTGAACTGCGGATCCGTCAGCGGCGCGTAATCCTGACCCTCGACGTAGGTCGTCGCGCCGTCCGCGCTGCGCACGGTGACGGGCGTGCCGGGCCGGCGCAGGACGTTAAGCGGGCCGATCTCCTCCAGCGTCCAGTCGTCGAGCCAGAGCTTTCCGCTCTGGCCGCCCCACAGGCCGGCATAGATGCGGACCGTCGTATTGGAGAGGCTGTTGAAAATCATCGTCAACGGACGCCAGTCGGTCGTCGCCGGCAGGTTGAATTCGCGCGGCGCCAGGCTGCGATCGTTCGCCAGCACCTGCATCATGAAGGCGCTGCTTGGCCGCAGGTCCGCGGTCCTGACCCACGCGCTGAGGCGGTAGGAGCGGAACGGCTGGACGCGTACCTCCTGCATGATACGGCCGTGACCGTGCGGGTTCGAAGCGAAGTTTTCCAGCCGCAGCGCGGCCGCGCCGCCGTGCTTGACCGCGGTGTCGGCAAAGCTGACCAGGCCGGGGTTGTCGTGAAAGTTGTAGCCCTTGAACCGGTTGTTGTTGAACTGCTCGAAGTCGCCGTTGACCAGCCGCGCGGCGGGGTCCGGCTCGAACCGCGCCGCGCCCCCGCGCGCGACGAAGGGCGCATCCACCACCGGCAAACCCTCGGCCAGATGGCGGTCATGCGCCAGCATGCCGCCGCCGTAGCCGATTGAGAAGACCGACGGGATCAGCTCCACCTTGAGCCGCGCGCACGCCTGCTGCACGGCCGCGAGCCGGCGGAAGAAGTCCGGCGGCTTCTGGCAGAGCGCGTCGAGGCCGAACGAGACCACCGCGCCGTTGATGCCGTGCGCCGCGCCGGACTCGACCACCTGGAGGACCCCGGCCACGTCGCGGTCGGCGTTCAAATCCCAGCCGAAGATCCAGACCCAGCGGTCGGGATACGGCGCGGCCGTGGCCCGTCCGCTGCCTGCCGCGAGACCCAGCAGCAGGATCGCCAGATGAGTTTTCCAATGGAAACGCATTACAAACGAATGTTAACTGCGAAAAGCGCGAAAGACACGAACGGCAGCACCGGCAGGCAGCCCCGATCCTAGCTGCCTGATGATCTGCTTTTCGCGAACTTTCGCGCTTTTCGTAGTTGCCTCAACTTCCGGATCCGGATTCCTGGACGGGGGCGGCTCAGCCCACCAGCGGCTTCAGATGTTTGAGCGAGCGGGCGGCCTGCTCGACCGTGCCGCACTCGACGCTGAACACGATGTCGCGTTTGGCCTGCCGGCAAATCTTGATCACGCGCGCCCAGTCAATCACGCCATCGCCGCAGGCACAGCCGACCGGCGTGCCGGTGACCTTGCCGCGTTCGCTCGCGGACTGCTGCATGGAAATGTCCTTGGCGTGCAGGTGCACCAGCCGGTCCACCACGCTCTCCAGCCAGTTATAGGGATCGCCCTGCCCGGCGAGGTAACTGTTGCCGGTGTCGAAGTTGATGCCGATGGCGGGACTGGCCACGAGCTTGCTGATGCGGTCCAGGCCGGCGGGCGACTGGCTGTACTGCTGGTGCGGCTCGATGCCGATGAGAATCCCGCGCGGCTCGGCGACCTTCGCCGCCTCCATCAGCGTATACCGCATCAGGGTGAAATCCTCCGCCTCGGTGGTCCAGGCCGGCTTCGGGCCTTCGTCGGTGTTGACCACCGGCGCCCCGCATTCGGCGGCGAAGCGGATCGCCTGCTTGAGCCATTCCGTGCTGATCTCGGGCTTGCAGAGCGGCGTGTGGGTGCTGAAGCCGGAGAGCTTGATGCCCGCCTTCTCGCTGGCGCGCCGCACGCGCAGCGGATCGTCGAGCAGCGAGACGCTGTGGAAATAGCCCGCCTCGCTGAGCAGCTCGCGGCCCCAGTGGACCATCGGCTCGACGTACGCGTAGCCGAGTTCCGCGGCCTTGGCGACGCCCCACTCGAAGGGCTTGTCGTCGTGCCGGACGAATTCCATGTTGACGCCGATATGGATCTTGTTCATGTGCGTGCTTCCTTCCCTGGTTTGGTCTGCGGTCTGCGCTGCGGCGGCCAGGACCGGCCAGGCCGCGCTGGCGCCCACGGCGCCCACGGCGCCCAGAAACGTTCTGCGTGTGCAGTCCATGTTGCTCCTCGCAGGTTCGCCGTCATGCCGGGCTTTTTCAAGCTCCGGCGCTTGCGTCAGCATAGACCAAACGCGGGCCGGCGTCATGCGGGAAATTTCAACCCGGAAATATCGGTTTGCCAGCCTCCTCAGAGGTGATATATTGCATCGTTGTCAGTCGGCATGGCGCGCGAGGGGCGTACACTCTGGGGGCATATCGGATGGCATGAAAACGGCCCGGCGAGCGGTCAGATTCGGCGGCTTCACGCTGATTGAAATGCTGGTGGTCATCGTGATCATGCTGATCGTGATGGCGCTCATGCTGCCGACGCTCGCGCGCATGCTGTCGCGCAGCCGGCGCATGGTCTGCATCAGCAACACCCGCCAGTTGGCTTTTGCCTGGTTCTGCTATGCGGGCGAGCATAACAACCAGATCGTCAGCGCCAACACGGGGGGCGGCTGCTGGGTGGATAACGGCAATGACACCACGGCCCTGACCAATGGCCTGCTCTGGCCTTACCTCAAAGAGGTCAAAATATACAAATGCCCCGGTTCGCGGGTCAATGTGCCGGACGTCATCCGCGACCAGAACCGCAGCGTGTCTCTCAGTGGTTATATGAATGGCGAAGGCTCCAAGACGGAGACGCTCTCCGGCATACTCAGCCTGACGCGCACGTTGACCTTCATCGAGGAATATGACAATCGCGGCTACTTGATCAACAGTTTCGCCTGGGGGGGGGCGGGTCAATGGGTGGATACAGTGGGCGTTTTCCACGATACCGGCGACAACTATGGTTTTGCGGATGGCCACGCTGAATACCGGTCCTACAATAATCCAAGCTTTCTGATCAACGTCCGCGGCACGCATTATGTGGGGGTCCCCGCCAACGATCCGGATTGTAACTGGGTAGACGCACACATTTGGCCGACCCGGTATTGATGCCGCGGGTTTCCCGGCTTTGGTCACCTTATAATGATAAAACACTCTGCATCTGTTCAAAAATTTCAACTCGGTGAAGACGGCCCAGGAGTCATTATCGGGATGGAACATACAACGAGGCAGAAGAATAAATCCTAACGGGAGGCAGGACCATGAAACGAGTACGTTCGCTGAACGCGCGCGGATGGGGGATCGTCGCCTGGGCGGCGACGGTGGTCATCCTCGCGTCCATGATCATCGTTGCCCGGGCCGGCGATGGCAAGGCGGGGCAATCCAAGGCGCTCACCGGCGAGGACCTGTACAAGATCAGTTGTAACCGCTGCCATGCGGAGCGCTATGCGAGGGAATTCACCCCGGCGCAGTGGCAGACGCTCATGACCCACATGCGCGTCCGGGGCAATCTGCCGGCGACGCAGACCAAGAAGATTCTGAAGTATCTCCAGGAAGAAAGCGGCAACTAAGGCACGGAGGAACATACTCATGAACATTCATTTCCGAACGCTGGGCGTGTGGGCGGCCGGCAGCCTGCTGGGGTTGGCCTGGGCGGCGCGGGCGACGGCGTTGAGCGACGAGGACTTCAACGCGATGAAGGAGCAGCTCACCAGACAGGCCCAGCGGATCGAACAATTGGAGAAGCTGCAGGCCGCCCCGACAAATACGGCGGGCGTGGTGCAACCCATCCATCCCATGCCCCCCGTGGGGCTCGGCGCCACGCACAACTTCCTGATGGTGGGCGACGCGGAGGTGCAGTTCCGCAGGGTGGAAGGGCAGCACGGCGCTTTCACGCTGGCCGATTTCGCGCCGATCTTCCTGTATCGGGCATCGGACAACGTATTGTTCGAGGCCGGCTTCGATATCCGGCTGCAGAATGGTTCCACCTCGCTCCTCAACGGGCGGACCCATGACAGCGGCGCCCAGACCTCGATTGGTTTGAGCTTCGCCCAACTGGATTATCTGCTGAACGATTACGTGACCATCGTCGCGGGCGACATGGTGCTGCCGCTGGGTACGTATTCCGAGCGGGCCGCGGGCTGGCTCAACAAGATCCCGAACGATCCCCTGCCGCGCGACCTGCTGCCGGGCAGCGGCATCGGCGTGCAGTTGCGCGGCACGATCCCGCTGGACATGTCGGGCCAACTGTTCAGCTATGCCGTCTACGGCGTCAACGGCCCCAGTTCGATGGATGGATCCGGCGCGGCCACCACGCTCGATGCGGGCAGCAACGCCGTGCCCAATCTCGATCTCGGCGGCAACGTGGGTCTCCAATCCGACGGCACGACCGGCAACCTGCACGGGTCGCCCAGTGGCGGCGGCCGCCTGGGCTGGTTCATTCCCTGGAAGGCGCATTACGACCTGGAACTCGGGGTTTCGGGCCAGTCCGGCACGTGGGACGACGCCGGGAACCGCCGCTGGTCGGCCGGCGTGCTCGACGCCGCCCTGCACCTCAGCCCCTATTTCGAGGTGAAGGGCGAGTACATCGAAACCCGGCAGGAAACCGACGACGTGGGGACGCTTCGTCCGCGGGGCTATTGGATCCAGGTGGCCTACAAACTCGCCGGCCTGGATCTGGACCTGCCGCTCATCAACGACCTGGAACTGGTCAATCGCTACGATGTGCTGGACGACGACATGGGCACGAAAACGCACCGGTACACGGTGGGCTACGTCTATTATTTCTCGAATACGCTGCTGTTCGAAGGCGACTACAACTTTGTCCATAGCGACGACCCGGCGCAAGCGCACAACGATGTCGTGTTCCAGCTCGCCTATGGGTTCTGATACGCAAACATAAAGGAATACCGACCATGTACTCCATGCCTGTGAAATATGCCGCCGTCCTCCTCGGCGTGGCCGCGCTCGTCCCCGGCGGGACGGGGGTGGCGCGGCCCGCCAACGAAACACTCGACCCGGAAACGAAGGTGCGGGTCGAACGATTCGAAAAAGGTCCTGCGACCATTGACGTGTCCAAGTACCCGGAAGCGCTCAAGGACAACTACGAACTCTTCAGTCAAAAATGCATGCAGTGCCACCGACTGAGCCGGCCGATCAACTGCGACTACGCGCTGCCTGCCGAGTGGGAGCGCTATATCAAGCGCATGATGCACAAGCCCGGCTCGGGCATCGGCACCGGCGATGCCAAAAAGATCTTTGACTTCCTGGTGTATGACTCCAGCATCCGCAAGAAGGCGCTGGTGGACGAGAAATTGGCCACGGCCACGCCCGAGGAGAAGAAGGCCGCTGAGGATAAGATCAAGGAGATCCGCGACAAGTACGCGAAGCCATAGCATCCCATGCGTCGCCTGCTGTCCATCGGCTGTGCTGCGTTGGTGGTCGTTGGCTGTGGACTAAACGGCCGTGCACCTGCGCCCGCCCAACGCGCACGGGTGCCGCGGTCCGCGCCGCCGGCCGATCCGATCCGGTACGGCCGGCAAATCTTTTTGCGCTACGGCTGCGTCGCCTGTCACGGCGCGGACGGCAAATCCGGCCTCGCCAATCCGAACGCGAAAACGAAAGACATCATCCCGCCCGTGATTTACGTTGCCGACGGCTACAAGCCGGCGGAACTCAAAGCGTTCATCCGCCGCGGTCAGCCGCTCATTGACAAGCTGAACCCCGGCGGCCCGACCCCGCCGTTCAAAATGCCGCGCTTTGCCGACTGGATCACCGAACCCGAGCTCGACGCGTTGCAAAAATATCTGTTCAGCCTGATGCCCAAGGAAGCGGAGGAGAAATTCTGATGCGCCCGGCCGCGAACTTCGCGCTCTGGACGGTCTGGGGATTGTTCGTCGCTGTCGCGACGCTGGCCATCGGCGTGATTTGGTTCCCCCAACTGCCCGTGCGCCAGCCGCTGGCCTTCAACCACGTCAGGCACCAGCCGATGGCCTGCGTATTGTGTCACCGGGGCGTGGAGACCCGCGCCTTTGCGGGCATCCCCGACATCGCCACCTGCCTGAACTGCCACGCCACACCGCCGGTCAAAACCCCGGCCGAAGTCGCGACATGGAACACGGCGGTTCAAGCGCAACACATGACCTGGCACACGGCGACGCGTCTGCCGGACCACGTCTATTTCTCCCATCGCCGCCACGTTGAGCTGGTCCAACTCGACTGCGCCGCCTGCCACGGCAACATGGCCGACCGCACCACACCCCCGGCGCAGCCGCTGAAACCCATTTCGATGAACAACTGTCTCGACTGCCACCGCCAACAGAGCGCCTCCACCGATTGCGCCCGGTGCCACAAATGAACGCGACCACCAACACATCCGGGCGTGTGAGCCGCCGCGCATTCTTGAAGTTCGCCGCGTTCACCGGGGCGGGTATTACTCTCGGCCGCTGCCTGCGCGACTACGCCCTGCAACACGAAGTCTTCCGCCAGCGTTGGGGTGAAGGACCGGGCCTCGAAACCTTCACGCTGTCCATCTGCCGGCAGTGCCCCGCCGGCTGCGGCCTGCGCGTGCGCCTCGTGGACGGCGACGCGAAGAAGCTCGACGGCAATCCGCTCTGCCCGCTCGCGCGCGGCACGACGTGCCCGAAAGGCCAGGCCGGCCTGCAGGCGCTTTACAATCCCGACCGCCTGCTCGGCCCGGTCAAGCGCGTGGGCCCACGCGGTTCCGGCCGGTGGCAACGGATCCGTTGGAACGACGCGCTCGCCGAGGTGCAGTCGAAACTCAGCGCGCTCCGCACCGCCGGCCACCCGCAGGCGCTGGCCTGGATCGCCGAGCGCGACGACGCGACGCAGGGCCAATTGATCCGCCGGTGGATGCATGCTTACGGCAGCCCCCACCTGTTCGAGTTCGTGGATACCCGCGACGCCGCCGCCCGGGCCGCGATGAAGCTCTGCCAGGGCGTGGACGAATTCCCCGCTTACGATCTGGAGCACGCGCACTACATCCTGTCGTTTGGCACACCGGTGTTGGAAGCGTGGCTGTCGCCGACCTGGCTCGCCCGGCAATACGGCCGCCTGCATCGCGGCCGGGCGGACTATCGCGGCCGCTTCGTGCAGATCGAAGCGCGCCTCTCGCCGACCGCCGTGAAGGCCGACGAGTGGATTCCGGTCAATCCCGGCACCGAGACCGCGCTGGCCCTGGCCCTCGCCCACGTGCTGATCCGCGAAGATCTTTACGACCGCGCGCTGGTCGCGGACCACACCACCGGCTTCGACGGCGACGATGGCTTCCGCGCGCTGGTGCTGCGCGACTACGCGCCCGATGACGTGGCCCAACGGACCGGCGTGCCGGCGACGACGATCCTGCGCCTGGCCCGCGAGCTTGCAACGAACAAACCCGCGGTCGCGCTCGGCGAGCAAGTGCCGTTGTCGGGCGGCGTCGTGCTGGCGTGGGCCGTCCACGCCCTGAACGCGCTCAACGGGATGGTGGACCGTGCCGGCGGCGTGCTCACGCAGCGCGCGCTCCCGCTGAAACCGCTGGCGGAAACCACGCTGCCCGGCGGCGCGCCGGCGGCGCCGGCGGCGCTGACCGAGCTGCTGGCCGGCGGCACGGTGGAAGCGTTGTTCGTGTCGAGCAGTCGCTGCTGCGCGGTCGCGCCGGAAGGCGGGAAGTTGTTCGCGGCGGCGGAGAAAGTGCCGTTCATCGTCAGCTTCTCCAGCGCGCTCGACGACAGCGCCGCGTTCGCCGATTTGATCCTGCCGGACCATGCGCCGCTGGAAAAATGGCAGGACGCCGCCCCGTTGCCCGTCCATGGCCGGCCGGTGTGGGCGGTGAGCGCGCCGGCGCTTGAGCCGTTGCTGGACACGCGGCACATCGGCGAGGTCGTGCTGGAGTTGGGACGCAGCCTGGGCGCGTTCCCCTGGAAGGATTTTCCGGCCGTGCTGCGGTTTGTGGCCGCGGGCTTGTTCGAGGCGCGGCGGGGTGGGCCGTTCAGCACGTCCTATGAGACGGCCTGGACCAACCAACTCGAAACCGGCGGCTGGTGGATTCCGTCGGCCAAAACGTTCGACGAGTTTTGGGAGCAAGTGCTGAAAGCGGGCGGCTGGTTCGACCCGATCTACACCTACGAGCAGTGGCCGCGCGTGTTACGCACGGCCTCCGGCAAGCTCGAGCTGGGCGGGCCGCCGAAAATCCAACAGCCGTGGATCGGCGACGAGCGCGAGTTCCCCCTCAAACTGCATGTGTTCACCACGCTGACGACGGGCGGCTTGAATGACCCGAACCAGCCGTTCCTGCAGGAAACGCTCGGGCCGCACGTCCACGCGCGGTGGGAGGATTGGGTGGAATTGAATCCGCAGACCGCCCAGCGACTGGGCATCGCGAACGGCGATGGGGTCTGGCTGGAATCGCCGCTGGGTAAGGCGCGCCTGCGCGCCTATGTCTTTGCCGGGGCGCAGCCGGATGTCGCCAGCGTCCTCATCGGCCATGCGCATCGCGCCGGCGGCGCCTTCGTCCAGCGGACGGCGCGCGGCGTGGCGGACTTGGTGGCGTACCGGACTGATGCCACGGGCGCACCGCTGGCCGCGACGACCCGCGTGAGAATCACCAAAGCGACGGGAGGCCCGTGATGCCGCGCTGGGGCATGGCGATTGATTTGGACCGCTGCACGGGCTGCCAGGCTTGTGTCGTGGCCTGCAAGCAGGAAAACAATGTGCCGTTCTCGACGCCGGCGCAGGCGGACCAGGGCCGGCAGATCTCGTGGCTGTACCTCCAAACGGAGATCGAAGGCGCGTATCCGCATGTGCAGGTGCGGTTCCGGCCGATGCTCTGTCAGCATTGCGACCGGCCGCCGTGCACGTTCGTGTGTCCGACCAGCGCCACTTACAAGAACGAGGAAGGGCTGGTCGCGCAGATTTATCCCCGTTGCATCGGTTGCCGGTACTGCGCGAATGCCTGTCCCTACTCGGTCAAATCCTTCAACTACGACGAACCGGTTTGGCCGAAGCAACTGGCCGCGTCGCTGAACAAGGATGTGTCGGTGCGCTACAAGGGCGTGATCGAAAAGTGCACCTTTTGCAGCCATCGGTTGACCAGGGCCCGCGAGCAGGCCGCGGCGGAGGGGCGCGCGTTGCGCGAGGAGGAGTATCAGCCGGCGTGCGTGCAAGCGTGTCCGGCCAACGCCATGGTGTTCGGCGACCTGGACAATCCGCACAGCCGCGTCGCGCAATGGTCGGCCAGCCCGCGCGCCGAGCGGCTGCTCGAAGACCTCGGCACGAAACCGAAGGTGACGTACTTGAAGGGAGGCGTGTGAGCGATGCCGCATCTGGATAGTCAACAGGCGCTGCAGCAGGACGGCGCGCTTTTCCGGCCCATCATGAAAACCGGCCGCGGGTTTTATCTCGCCGCGAGCCTGCTGCTGGCGGTGGTCGTCTGGGCGGCGTATGCGTACAGTTGGCAGTTGCGGCGCGGGTTGGGGGTGACGGGGATGAACCGGCCGGTGTATTGGGGCATATACATTACCAACTTCGTGTTCTTCATCGGCGTGAGCCACGCGGGGACCTTGATCTCGGCGATCCTGCGGTTGTGCCGGGCCGAGTGGCGGCGCTCGATCACGCGGATGGCGGAGGTGATCACGGTGCTGGTGTTGTTCTTCGGCGTTGGCAACGTGCTGCTCGATCTGGGGCGGCCCGACCGCGCGTTGTATGTGATCACGCACGCGCATTTCACATCGCCCTTGTTGTGGGACATAACCAGCCTGTCCGTGTATCTGACGGGAAGCACGGTTTACCTGTATTTGCCGCTGATCCCCGACCTCGCTATTTTGCGCGACGTGGCGACCGGCTGGCGGCAACCGCTTTATCGCCTCTTGGCGCTGGGTTTCACCGGCCAGAAACACCAATGGCACCGGATCGAAAAGGCGATCAGCGTGATGGCCGTCCTTGTCATTCCGGTGGCCGTGAGCGTGCACACCGTGGTCTCGTGGGTGTTTGCAATGACCATCATGCCGATGTGGCACTCGACCATCTTCGGCCCGTACTTCGTGGCCGGCGCGATTTTTTCGGGCATTGCGGCGCTGATCACCGCCATGGTTATCATCCGCAAGGTCTATCACTTGGAGGAATACCTGCGGCCCGTGCACTTCAACAATCTCGGCCTGCTCTTACTGGTGATGACGATGTTGTGGTTCTATTTCACTCTCGCCGAGTATCTTACCACCTGGTACGGACACGAGCCGGTCGAGATGAGCGTCTTCTGGGCGAAGTTCACCGGGACCTACGCACCGCTGTTCTGGACGATGTTCGTGACCTGTTTCGTCATTCCGTTCGCCATTCTCAGCCGGAAGAAGACACGAACGGTCACCGGCACGCTTATCGCCTCGATCTCGGTGAATATCGGCATGTGGCTGGAGCGGTTCACGATCGTCGTGCCGTCCTTGTCCAACCCGCGGTTGCCGGTTGAGTTTCACATGTACCATCCGAGTTGGGTCGAGTGGTCGCTGATGGCGGGCTGTTTCGCCGCGTTTATTCTGTTGTACATGCTGTTCACGAAGATGTTCCCGATCGTCTCGATCTGGGAAATTCGCGAGGGCCGCGAAGTTGCCGTCCCGGAGACGGTCGAGCGAATCAAGACCTACCTGCCGATGGAGACCAAGGGCGAGGTGGCGACATGAAGCGTAG
The DNA here is from genome assembly GCA_903871765.1 of uncultured Lentisphaerota bacterium. GTDB lineage: Bacteria > Verrucomicrobiota > Kiritimatiellia > CAIQIC01 > CAIQIC01 > CAIQIC01. Next base: position 3,571 of record CAIQIC010000528.1, on the reverse strand, counting down.
CTGGCCGCTGCGGCCCATCGTCCTGAGCCTGGTGCTCAGCGGGCACGCGCGCGCCGAAGAGCCGGCGCCGCTGCCGGAAGATCCCATGGCCGGCGCGCGGTTGTTCCAGCAGAAAGGCTGCGTGCGTTGCCACGCGGTCGGCGAGGAAGAGACCAAGCTGGGTCCGAATCTGGCGCGGATTCATCGGCGCGGCAGTCTGCTGGACGTGGCCGGGGCGATGTGGAATCACGCGCCCATGATGCACGCGAAGATGGCGGAGCTGTACATCGCGCCGCCCCAACTGGCCAGCCAGGAAATGGCCAACCTCATCGCGTTCCTGACCGCCTACCAATATTATCTGACCCAGGTCGGCCAACCCGGCAACCCCGACCGGGGCCGGGCGGTGTTCGCCGCCAAGAACTGTGCGAAGTGCCACTCCCTCGAACGCGAGGCTGACTTCGAGAAGGTCGGCCCGAGCCTGCGCGGTTACGCCCGGCTCTCGCCGATCCAGATCGCCCAGGCGATGTGGAATCACGGCCCGGCCATGGCCGAGGAATTTCGCAAACTGAACCTGGCCCAGCCGAACCTCGCGGGCACCGAAATGACCGACCTGCTCGCCTATCTCCAGCGGGCCGCCGGGCCTACCGACGCCGAGCCGGTGTACGTCGAACCGGGCAGCCCCAATCGCGGCCGCCTGCTGTTCGATCAGAAGGGCTGCGTGCGCTGCCATGCCATCCGCGGGGTCGGCGGTTTGCCCGAGGTTCCCGATCTGGGCAAGCGCCGCGAAGAACTCGTGCGCAGCGTGACCGAGGTGGCCGGTTTCATGTGGAATCACGGCGTGGCGATGTGGGACAAGATGCGCGCGCGCCAGGTCCCCGCCGTGAAGTTCGCCGGCAACGAAATGGCCGACATCATCGCCTACCTGTATTTCATCAACTACTTCGACAAACCCGGCGACGCCGCGCATGGCCAGACGCTCTTCACCCAGAAAGGCTGCGCCCGGTGCCACGCGGTGACGCCCGGCGCGGCGCCGGTCGGGCCCAACCTGGGCACGTCGTCTCTGGTCGGCTCGCCGATTGACATCATCACCGCGATGTGGAATCACGCCAAGGCGATGGAGCCGGTCATGCGCGTCCAGGGTATTCCCTGGCCGAAGTTCGAGCCGGGTGAAATGACTGATTTGATTGAGTTTATTTACGCCCTGCATGCGCCACCCCGGGTTGCCGCGCCGGCGCGCGCAACGACGGAACGAACCACGCATGAAGTCAAATAATGGTGAGGGCGCAGATGGTCTATAGCCCTCGGCGGCGGGAACGGCTGTGATTATTCGTCCGCTGGGAATCGCTGAAATAGGACGAGCCGCCGGTCCCCGCCGGAGACAAGGCCGGATTGACCAGGTTCGTGCAGGCATCAGCCCTTGTGTTCTTCGAGCTCGGCCCAGCGGTCGTAAGCTTGTTCCAGTTCGGGCGGAATCTGCTCCAGGCGCTCGCGGTCGGCCTTGAGCCCGGCGGGCGCGCGGCGGTAGTAATCGGGGGCGCTCATCTGCCGATGCAGCGCTTCCAGTTCCTGCTCCAGCGTCGTGATCCGGGCGGGCAGGGCCGCCAGTTCCCGCTGCTCCTTGAAGGTCAGCTTGCGCGGGCGTGCCTGCGCTGGCGCCGGCTCGCGCGGCACGGTGGCGGCCTTGGGCGCCGGAGCGGCTGGCGGCGGGCGCTGGCGCAGCCAGTCGTCATAGCCGCCGACGTATTCCGCGATGCGGCCCGCGCCCTCGAAGACGAGCGTGCTGGTGACCACTTCGTTCAGGAACGCGCGGTCGTGGCTGACGAGCAGCAGCGTGCCGTCGAATTCCACCAGCAGATCCTCGAGCAGGTCGAGCGTCTCCATGTCGAGGTCGTTGGTCGGCTCGTCGAGCACCAGCACGTTGGCGGGACGCGCAAACAGGCGCGCCAGCAGGAGGCGGTTGCGCTCGCCGCCGGACAGCGCGCGCACCGGCGTCCGGGCCCGCTCGGGCGGGAACAGGAAATCCTCCAGGTAGCTGAGGATGTGCCGGCGCTGGCCGTTGATGGTCAGGGTGTCGTTGTCGCCGACGATGTTCTGCGCCACGGTCAGCGCCTCGTTGAGCTGCGCGCGGTGCTGGTCGAAGTAGGCGATCTCCAGCTTGGTGCCGTGTGCCACCGTCCCGCTTTGCGGCGCCAGGCGGCCGAGCAGCAGATGCAGGAGCGTGGTCTTGCCGCAGCCGTTCGGGCCCAGCAGCCCGATCTTGTCGCCGCGCATGATCGTGGTGGAAAAGTCGCGCACCAGCAGATCGTCGGCCCAGGCGTAGCAGAGGTCGGTCGCGGTGATCACCTTGCGCCCGGACCGTTCGCCCGTTTGCGCCTGCATGTTCACGGTGCCGGTCAGGACGCGCCGGGCCTGGCGTTCGGACCGCAGGCTTTCCAGCGCGCGCACGCGGCCCTCGTTGCGCGTGCGCCGGGCCTTGACGCCCTTGCGCAGCCAGGTCTCCTCCTGCGCGAGCTTCTTGTCGAAGGCCGTCCACTGCTGTTCCTGCGCCTCAAGCAGCGCCTGCTTGCGCTCCACGTACTGGTCATAGGGGCAGGCCCAGCTCGTCAACTGCCCGCGGTCCAGCTCGACGATGCGCGTGGCCAGTTTGCGCAGAAAAACGCGGTCGTGCGTCACGAAGAGCAGCGTGCCCGGCCAGCGCAGCAGGAAATTCTCCAGCCACTGGATGGCGGCGATGTCGAGATGGTTGGTGGGCTCGTCGAGCACCAGCAGGTCCGGCTCGCCGACGAGCGCGCGGGCCAACAGCGCGCGCCGCTTCTGCCCGCCGGAGAGCTCCTCGAAGACGTCCTCCGGTTCCAGGCCCACCTGCGTGATCGCCTTCCGGACCCCCTGCTGCCGTTCCCACTCCTCGCCCGCCGGGCCGAGGCCCTGCGTCACGAGCTCGGCGACCGTGCCCGGCACGCCGGCGGCGACCTGCTGCCGCAGCAGCCCGATCTTCAGTTCCTTTGCGCGGCTGATCTCGCCGCCCAGCGGGGCCAGCTCGCCGCCGATGATGCGCAGCAGCGTGGACTTGCCCTCGCCATTGCGGCCGAGCAGGCAGACGCGTTCGTCCCGCTCCAACTGGAGACAGGCGTTGTCCAGCAGCGGCGGGCCGCCAAAGGCCATCGAAATATTTTGCAGCGCGAGCAGGGCCATGCGGGTTTTCCTTTGCGTGCCATCCGGCTCCGCGGGCGGCATAGTAGCGGATTCGCGCCTGCTTTGCGCTGCCCGCTTTCCAGGGTCCGGCTACTTCCAGGCGAACGGCAGCCGGCGATCACAGGGCCGCAGCCACGCGCTTGCGGGTCAGGCCGACGCGATAGAGCGACTGAATCAGCAGGTCGAGCGAGACGGTGGGGTCGCCTTGCTCCATTTCTTCATGTCCACTTCCCGGCGGGCCGCCGGACTCAGTGGCGGTGGGATCCTCATTTACCCCAGTCAATTGTCGAATGTCGATTCCGCTGAAAAAGTCGGGGGCGGCCCTTCACGCTCCACGGGCTCGGGCGAACCGCCGCTTGGCCTTCGTCTGCACGGGTTTCGAGCGTACCAAACGTAGCTC
>CAIQIC010000527.1 GCA_903871765.1 uncultured Lentisphaerota bacterium | reverse complement strand
GAGTTCACGTTACTGGAACGGAAGAACCGGGGCAACAGACTGGATGGGTCGACCCTGTATGCCACGCTTGAACCCTGTGCGCCTGGCGCGCGGCGCGATCCCAAAGTGGATTGCGCGGAACGGATTCGCCTAGCCCGCATCAAGGAGGTATGGGTCGGCATCCAGGACCCCGACCCCAAGGTAGCCCGGAAAGGCCTTCAGCATCTGGAGAATAGCGGCATCAAGGTCCACATGTTCGACCGCGACCTGCAGGAAGTCATCGAGCAAGAAAACAAGGAGTTCCTGGCGCAGGCAAATGAGCGTGCCGCCGCCGACAAGAAGAAGCCGGTTGATCTCGTGCTTTCTCCTCTCGAAAATAAGCTTCCTGCATCTGTATTATCGGATTTCTCGGATGGGGCTCTGACGCTATATCGAGAACGCGCCAAGATTGCGGAAGTCATTGGCTCCAGCGAGTTCAGCCGTCGTCTCCTGCAACAGGGCTTGTTAAAGGAAGAGAAAGGTCGTCTGCTCCCGACGGGTTTTGGCATCCTGCTTTTCGGAAAGGAACCGCGTCGAGCCATGCGCCAGGCCGGGCTCCTCGCCGCCATTCACTATCCGAGCGGAGAAAAGGAACGCCGGGAGTTCGACCAGCCGGCGGTCTTGATTCCCGATCTGCTGGAGCAATGGCTGCGGGACAAGTTGCCCAATATTCTCGACCGCAGGCAAATGCATCGGAAGGAGCGTCCCGCCCTGCCGTTCGAGATGGTTCGCGAAGCCGTGGTCAACGCGCTTATCCATCGTGACTATGCCGTTGAGGGCGCCAAGTGCCAGGTCGTTGTCACGGAAGACACGATCACCGTGCGGAGCCCAGGGGAACCGCCGGCGCCGATCACCTTGGCGCAACTTCAGTCCTTCTCAGCCCCCATGCTGAGTCGGAATCCGGGATTGCACTTCGTCTTTGCGCGGATGGGTATGGCGGAGGAGCAGGGTTTGGGCCTCGGTTCGCTGCGGGACAGGGCAAGGGAACTCGGCTTGCCACTGCCGAAGTTCACGTGGGTTGCGCCCTATCTCGTTCTTACGTTGTACCGATCAGCGGAGGCGGCGGTGAGGACGCTCGATCGGAACGTTATGGACACCCTTAGTAAGTCTGAGTTGGAGGGTTGGCGATGGATTGCAGCACAGAAGGCCGTTACCACGAGAACCTACGCGGAGGCCATGGGACTTCGCGACCGGGCCGCTTTGTATCATCTCAAGCACTTTGCTGATTTGGGCCTGCTTCGTCGCTTCGGCACGGGGCCTGCCACACGGTATGAGGTACTGCACGTATGAGAAACGCCTCTGTTCATACGCGTAATGTGACTTTCCCGCTTGGGGAGACAAGACCTCTCCGGCAGGGAACTCCGCAACTGTTGCGGGATAGTGATATGCCCGGAGCAGGTCGCGGCCTATCCCGCAAGAAATCCCGCAATCGTTGCGGGATAGACATCCACGCGCCGACATGGCGCGATAGCTGTGCAATTGCGCCAAGCGAATGGCTATCCCGCCAAAAATCCCGCCATTTTGGCAGGATAAGGACCCAGGAAAGGCAATGAAAACCATAAAAGACCTTCCGGAACACAGTCGCCCGCGCGAAAAACTGCGGGAGAGGGGAGCTTCGGCCCTGACCGACGAGGAACTGGTCGCGGCGATCCTCGGCATGGGCACGGCGGGCATTGACGTGCGCACGATGGCCCGGCAGGTGGCTGGATTGATTCGTGAGCACAAGACCGGGTTAACACTCGATCACTTGCTGGCCGTCCCCGGCGTGGGACTCGCCAAAGCCGGGCAGATCTTATCGGCCTTTGAACTCGCCCGGCGGCACCTGCTGAAAGACACCGTCAAGATTACGATCGCGCAGGATGTTTTACCCTTGGTGGCCGACATTGCCGGAAAACAGCAGGAGTATTTCGTCTGCATCTCCCTGAATGGCGCGAACGAGGTTATCGAAAAGCGGGTCGTTACCATCGGCCTTTTGGACAAAAGCCCGGTCCATCCGCGTGAAGTATTCGCCGACGTAATCGCCGACCGCGCTGCCGCTGTCATCTTTGCCCACAATCACCCATCCGGCGAATTGAAACCCAGCGACGCCGACCTCAAGATTCACGAACAACTCACCCAAGCCGCCAATATTCTCGGCATTCGCGTCCTGGACCAGATCATCGTAACCCGGCAGGGGCATTACAGCTTTCAGGAAGCCGGACTGATCGGAAAATAGGCGAGTCGGGATAACCGCGTCCGCTACCCGTTTTCCGAAAAAGGGGCGAGGCCCGCGGCGGCCAGCACGGCCCCGGCCAGCACCAGCGAGCCGGCGATACAGACGACGCCGTTGCCCGCCAGAGCCCAAGCCCGCGCCGCGGCCAGCGCCTGATCGAGCGGCAGGTAGTCCGCGTCCAGCCCGGCGCTCCGCGCGCTGCCGAGGAGCTGCTCCCGGGGCATGTTGCGTTCGCTGGCCAGCGGCACGGCCCAGCAGCGGCTGATGCGCGGCGCCAGCGCGCGAAAAAAACCGGCACCGTCCTTGTCGCCCAGCAGTCCGGCGACCAGGCCGACCGGCTGCCGGCCCGCCAGTTCCCGCAGGGTGTCCGCCAGTGCCGCCGCCCCATTGGGATTGTGGGCGACGTCCAGAAGCGTGACAGGCTCGCGCGCCAGCACCTGGCAGCGGCCGGGCCATTGCACGGCGGTCAGGCCGGCGTGCAACGCGGTCACCTCCCAGCGGAACGGTGCGCTCCCGTTCAGCCACTCCAGCGCGGCGACGGCCAGGGCTACGTTCTCCAACTGGTGTGCGCCGAGCAGCGGCAGGGTGACCGGCGGATAGGACCCGTTGGCTGTTTCGATCTTGATTTTCTGCCCGGTCCAATCCTGCTTCAGCCGCCGGATGGAAGCCGCGTCCTCGACGGCGATCAGCGGCGCGCCACGTTCGCGGGCGACACGGCGGATGACCGCACGCGCGTCCTCCGGCATCAGTCCGCACAGCACCGGCCGGCCGGGCTTGATGATGCCGGCTTTCTCCGCGGCGATGTCCGGCGGGGTTTTGCCCAGGAAAGCGGTGTGTTCGATGTCGATCCGCGTGATGATGGCGAGCAGGGGTTCCACGACGTTGGTCGCGTCGAGCCGGCCGCCCATCCCGGTTTCCACCACCGCGACCTGCGCGCCCGCGCGGCGGAAATGTTCCAGCGCCAGGGCGGTGGTGAATTCGAAAAAGGTCAGTTCGCGGCCGTTGGTTCCGGCCGCCAGCTCGCGATCCACCGTTTCGATCTCGCGGAACAGGGCGGCGAGTTCGTCATCGCCGATGCACGCGCCGCCGACGCGGATACGCTCGTTGAAGCGGACCAGATGCGGCGAGGTGTAGAGCGCCGTGCGGTGTCCGGCGGCGCGCAGCACCGCTTCGATCATAGCGCACACCGACCCCTTGCCATTGGTGCCGGCCACGTGGACCGCGGCCAGGCTGCGCTGTGGGTCGCCCAGCCGGCGGAGCAGCGCGGCGGTCGGGCCGAGGTCGAATTTGATGCCCTGGCCGGTGCGCCGGAAAAGCCGGGCCAGATCCGTCTGCAGTTGTGCTGCGGCGTTCACCTTGCTCGTGTAATGTCCCGTAATTGGCTATACCTATGAGCCTCTTGCAACACTGCCGCGGACGCGACGGAGCGCGTCCCTCCACGCTGAAAACAGGCCGTTTTCCGCGTTTTCTGGAGGGCCACGCTCCGTCGTGGCCGTCTTTCGTGATGTTTGGTGCGCGACACCGTTGTCTAGTCATTTCCGGGACACTACACTACGGGGCGGCGGACGGGGCCGGGAGCGGTTCCGCGGGCGGCGCCGGCATGAAGTAGTCCAGCAGCAGCAGCACCTGGTTTTTCAGTTCTTTGCGCGGGGTAATCACATCAATGATGCCGTGCTTGAGCAGGAACTCGGAGCGTTGAAAGCCGGCGGGCAGTTCCTGCTGGGTGGTTTCCTTGATCACGCGTGGCCCGGCGAAGCCGATCAGCGCGCCGGGCTCGGCGACGATCACGTCGCCCAACGTGGCGAAGCTGGCCATGACGCCGGCGGTGGTGGGGTTGGTGAGCACGGAAATGTACGGCAGCCGCGCCGCGGCGTGGCGCGCGAGCGCGGCGCTGGTCTTGGCCATTTGCATCAGGCTGTACAAGCCCTCGTACATGCGGGCGCCGCCGGAGGCGCAGGAGATGATCACCGGCAGCCGCTCCGCCGTGCCGCGCTCGATCAGGCGGGCGATCTTCTCGCCGACCACGGCGCCCATACTGGCGCCCAGGAATTCGAAATCCATCACGCCCAGCGCGATGCGGTGCCGGCCCAGCCGGGCGCGGCCGCAGGTGATGGCGTCCTTGTAGCCGGTCTTCTGCTGGTTTTCCTTCAGCTTGGCGACGTACGCGGCGGTGCCGGTGAAGACCAGGGTGTCCACGCTGGTCAACGTCTCGTCCCACTCCTCGAAGGAGCCCGCCTCGCTCAGCAGCGCCAGCCGATCCTTGCGGGCGAGCTGGAAGTGATGCTCGCAGCGCGGGCAGACGTTCAGCGCCGCCTCCAATTCCTGCTTGAACACCATTTCCGAGCAGGAGGGGCATTTGATCCACAGTCCGTCGGGAATGTCCCGCTTGCGGACTTTGACCGCCGATACTTTTTTCTTGCCGAACAGGGCCATGCTATCCATTCCCGGGCGTTCAGCCGCGCGCCACCGTCAATCCGAGGACCTGTGTGGCGCCAGCTGTCTTGAGCGCCCGTGCGCATTCGCTCACCGTTGCGCCTGTGGTCATCACGTCGTCCACCAGCAGCAAACGCCGGTGCCGCACCGCGTCGGGGCGGCGGACCCCAAAGGCAAGCCGTACGTTAGTGGCCCGTGCGCTGGCTGTCAAATGCGTTTGCGTGCCCGTATTGCGCAATCGTCTGATGGCGTTGCGCAGCAAGGGCTTGCCCAACACGCGCGCCAGGCCGCCGGCCAGCAGCGCCGCCTGATTGTAACCGCGTTCGCGCTGGCGCGTCCGAAAAAGCGGCACATAGGTCACAGCGTCCGCGTCCGCCATGTCCGGAAACGTCGTCGCGCAGGCGGCCAGCAGACGAATCAAATCCGGCGCCAGCCACAGGGCGCCATGGTATTTGAATTCCTGCAGCATCCGGCGCAACGGACCGCGGTAACGGGCGGCCGAGCGGGCGGCGTCAAAGCCGGGCGGGGTGCCGGCGCAGGTGTAGCAGACGAACTGCTCATCCACCCGGCCGGCCACAGGATCGCCGCAGACCGCGCAGTAGGGCAGTTGGATCAGCGGCAGGGTGGCCAGGCAGTCCCAGCAGAGATGGCCCGTGGGCGCTGCCACGCGGCCGCCGCAGCCCGCGCACGAGCGCGGAAACAGGAAGTCCATCAGCGCGGCGCGGATCCCCGGCCGCGGTTCTGCGGCGGGGGCCAGCAACACCGTCCCCGCGGCTGGACTTTCCGGAAGGCTTTCGTCCGCGCTCATGGCCACGACCTCCGCCGGCCGACCCCGCGACATTAAACGCCCGGGCGGGACCGGCGCCAAGTTTTTTCTTCCGTTACGGCCGGGAAGGGGCTATGAAAGCCGCATGACAGCCAAGAGTTTTGCGGGCTATTCGATTGTTCGATCGCTGGGCGATGGCGGTATGATGCGTCTGCTGCTGGCGCTGGATGAGCGGGGCCAGCGGGTGGTGTTGCGTTATCTGCAGGATGAATATGCCCGGCGCTGGACGTACCGGCGGCACTTTTTGCGGGGGGCCAGGGTGCTGGCCAATTTGCGACATCCCAACATCGTGCAATTGATCAAGACCGGCCGCGAAGGGCGCATCCCCTACATGGTGATGGAGTATGTGGAAGCCCGCACGCTGCGGGAACTGATCCTGAGCCGCGATCCGCTGCTGACCAAGCAGGCGCTGCCGATGATCCGCCAACTGATCGGTGTGCTGGCCTTCGTCCACGGCGCCGGTTACATGCACATGGATCTCAAGCCGGAAAACATCCTGGTGCGGAACGATGGCGCGCTCTTCCTGATTGATTTCGACCTGGCGCAGAAACGCGGCTGGCGTCCCTTCCGGCTGTGGGAACTGCCCGGTACGCCGGCCTATACGGCGCCGGAGACCTTGTTGAAGCGCAGGGTGGATGAACGCAGCGACATCTACAGCATGGGCGTCGTGTTCTACGAGATGCTGACCTTTCACAAGCCCTACGAAGGCAGCCACATTGACCAGGTCCGCACCGATCACGTCAATCCCACGGTGCCGCCCACCCGGCCGCGACAGTATGATTCTTCCATCCCGGTCAACCTGGAGACCATCATCCTCAAATGCATTGCGAAACAACCGGAAGACCGTTATCCTTCCACCAGCTTGGTCATTCGGGACCTCGAGGCGTTGAGATGAGTGACGAGAAATTTTTGCAGCCGCCCCCATCGCGGAAGGACTGGTGGCTCGGCCTGGCGCTGGTGCTGCTGGTGGCCGTCGCGGGCTGGGCGGGCCGGCAGTTCTGGCTGGCCCACCGTTCGGCGTCGCCGGCGGCGTCCACCGCGGCGGCGCCAGCGGAAGTCGCCGCTGAGCCGGATCGTTCCGCTCCGTCTCCGCCGCCGGCGCCCGCCGATGAAGGCGCTGAAAAGCTGGCGGCGGCCCGCCGCGCCTGGCAGGAGGATCGCGGGCAGGCCGCGCGCGAAATCCTGCTGCCGTTGCTGGCGCAAGCCACGAATGCCATCGTGCGACAGGAAGCCGAAGCCCTGCTCGGCGCGATTCACACGGCGCTGGTTTTTTCGCGCCGGCCCATGGCGGAGAAGGTCGAGTATACCGTGCAACCCGGCGACACCCTGGAAAAGCTGGCCAAAAAATTCGCGACCACCAAGGAGCTGCTGCGCCTGAGCAACAATTTTACCGGCGATGTCATCCGCCTAGGCGAACGCCTGCGCGTCTTCAGCGGCCCCTTCACGGCGCAGGTCAGCCGGACGCGCAACGAATTGGTGCTGAGCCAGGGCGGCAAGTTCTTCAAGCGTTATGCCGTCGGCACCGGCCAGTACAGCACGACGCCCACGGGCACGTTTCATATTGTCAGCCGCATCGCCGGGCCCACCTGGTACCGACCGGGCGGAGCGCCCATACCCTATGGCGATACCAACAACGTGCTGGGTACCCACTGGCTGAAGCTGGACGCTGAGCATTACGGCCTGCATGGCACATGGGACACCAACACCATCGGCAAACAGTCCAGCCAGGGTTGCATCCGCCTGTTGAACAGCGAAATCGAGGAGCTGTATACCCTGCTGCCCGAGGGGACCGCGGTCACCATCAGCGACTAGTCCGACCACAGGAGAACAGCTTGCCGCCCTACGCCCTGCCATTCGAGAAGCCGCTGGTGGAACTGAACCGCAAGGTCGAGGAACTGCGGGCCTTCGGCAAGAAGCAAAACCTCGACGTCTCGGCGGACATTGCGCTGATGGAGCGGCGCATCGCCGAGCAGCGGGAAAAAATCTTCGCGCAGCTCACGCCGTGGCAGATCGTCCAGGTGGCCCGCCATCCCCTGCGGCCGTACGCCCTGGACTATGTCCGCGAGCTGTTGACGGATTTCTGCGAACTGCACGGCGACCGCATCCACCGCGACGACCGGGCGATCTTCGGCGGCTTGGGTAAGCTGGGCGAGCACCGGGTCATGGTCATCGGGACGCAAAAGGGCCGCGACACCAAGAGCAACCTGGAGGTCAATTTCGGCTGCGCCTACCCGGAAGGCTACCGCAAGGCCCTCCGCCTGATGCGCCTGGCGGCCAAGTTCAATCTGCCGGTCATCACGTTGATTGACACGCCGGGCGCCTACCCGGGGATCGAATCCGAGGAACGGCATATCGCCGAGGCCATCGCCGTCAACCTGCGCGAGATGTTCACCTTCCCGGTGCCCATGATCGTCACCATCATCGGCGAAGGCGGCAGCGGCGGCGCCCTGGGCATTGGCATCGGCGATCGCGTGTTGATCCTGCAGTACGCCTACTATTCCGTCATCTCGCCCGAAGGTTGCGCCGCGATCCTCTGGAAAAACCGCAGCTATGCCGACCGCGCGGCGGCGGCGCTCAAGATCACCTCGCGGGATTTGCTGAACATGAAGCTGGCGGACGAAATCATCCCCGAGCCGCCCGGCGGCGCGCATGTGGATCCCCGGCAGATGGCCGCCACGCTCAAGCAGGCGCTGGTGCGGCATCTCGTGGAGTTGCAACAACTGCCGCCGGACCAGTTGCTGGCCAAGCGGTATGCCAAATTCCGCGCGATGGGCGTTTATGAGGAACCGGCGGCGCGGGCGGCGCTGGAGCAAGTCGCGGGCGCGGCGCCGGGTCCGGTGCCGGCGCAGGCGTCCGAGCGCGTCTGAACAGGCGGCGCGGAGGCCGGCGGCGACGGCCTTTTTGGCCTTGTCAATCGCCAGGGTTCTGTTTATGCTAGTGGTTAGTTTTGATGCTTTAAGGACGAACTATGGCTGATGGCAAAGAGGACTTGCTCGAGGTGGAAGGTTTGGTGACGAAGGTTCTTCCCGCGACCATGTATCGGGTGAAGCTTGCCACCGGCCATGAAGTTCTCGCCCATATCTCGGGCAAGATGCGGAAGCACTTCATCAAAATCACCACCGGCGATCGCGTGACGATGGAAATGTCCCCCTACGACCTGTCCCGCGGCCGGATCACCTTCCGGCACAAGACGTAAGATCCCCCGCGGTTTGCGCCTACCGCAGCCGCAAGCTCCGCAAGCACGCCCGGAAATCCCCCGGCAGGGGCGCCTGGCAGCGCACCGGCGCGCCGGTGATGGGCTGCGTGAAAGCCAGCACCGCGGCGTGCAGCATCTGCCGGGGAAGCTCCTGCTGCAGGCCCGGCGGCTGGAACCGTCCGCCGTAGGTCTTGTCCCCCAGCACGGGATGGCGCACGGCCAGGAGATGTTTGCGGATCTGATGCGTGCGGCCGGTCTCAATGTTCAGCTTGAGATGGCTGGCGCGGGGATTGGCATCCAGCCGCGCGACGCGCGTCAGGGCCGGCTGGCCGTCCACCGGCGCGTTGATTTCGCGGACGTCGTCCGGCAGGCGTCCGGCGGCGATGGCGTGATAGACCTTGGTGACCGCGCGGCGGCCGAACAGAGCGATGGCCGCTGCCAGCGCCCGGGCGTTTTTGGCGAACAGCAGGCAACCGGAGGTGTCGCGATCCAGGCGGTGTACGGCGGCCAGCGCGGGCAGTTGCCGGCGCGTCCGCAGCTCGCTTTCGAGGCTGGCCGGGCCCGTGGCCGGCCAGCCGGCGGGCTTGTTGACCACCAGGTAATCGGCGTCCTCGAACAGCACGTCTACCGGTGGCACGGCGGCCGCGGCCGCGCCGGGCGTCGCCCCGCCGGCGGACGCCTGCACCTCGACCTCGTCACCGCCGCGCAACTCGTGGCGTGCCATCCAGACCCGCCGTCCGTTGACGAACACCACGCGCTGGTCCAGCAACGCCTTGGCTTTGCCTTTGGACAGCCGCAGTTGCGCGGCCAGAAATTCCTGCAGGGTGGCCCCGGTCTCGTGCGGCCGGAGGGTAAAACGCTGGAGGTTCGCTTTCATGGTTGCGCCGTGTGGGCGGACTGAATGGGCCAGGGTTGATCCACGACGAACTCCTGCCGGTCGTCGGCGCGCAGCGTGCCGCCATACAGTTCCGGGTCATGGGCAAACAGCAGCACGCCGTGTTCCGCGGCGAGCG
>CAIQIC010000526.1 GCA_903871765.1 uncultured Lentisphaerota bacterium | reverse complement strand
GTGTGGGCCAGGACTTCGTTGATGACCACGGGCGGTATGGCCGGCGCGGGATCCGCCGCGCCGGGCGAGCCGCCGATGTTCGCGCTGGCCCGCCATTTCTCGCCCTTGTCCGGGGCCTGCGAACTGCCGGGGTTGATGGGCACGAGCGAGTACCCGAAGCCATCGGCCGCCACCGGCCACGGCGCCTTGTCGTTGTACGTGACGGAGAATACCGTCGCGCCGAGCGGGTGCGAGAGCGTGAGGGTTTCGCCGCCGTTGTCCAATTTGCCGGTGAAGATGCCCTGCACGTGGAGGGCGGGATACTTCACGGCCATGGCCGCCGCATTGCGCGCGAGCACGCAGAATTGGCCGGCCGCGAGTTGGGTGCCGTTGGTGAAGGTAAAGGTCACGCCGGCGGTGAACGCGAGGCCGGAGAGGTTGAGCGTGTTCGTGCCGGTGTTCTGCAATTCAATGAAGTCGAGATCGTCGCCGCTGGTCGTGCCGGCGTCGGGCGCGTGATACATGATTTCGGTGAGCGCGAGTTGGCTGAGGTCCTGCGGCGGATAGAACACGGCTTCGACGATCGGGCTCCAGGTCCCGCCACTCCAGACGCGGGCGCGGACGTCCGTGGGCGCGTTCAACGTGACCGGCCCGGTGTAGGCCTGGGCCGCGGCGGCCACCGCGCCCGTGCCCGGCACGCGCGGATCGCTGCCATCCAGCGTGAAGAAGATCGTGCCCGCGGCATTGGTGTGCGTGAGCACGAGGTTGAAGCCGGCCGGCACCGCGCCACCCCATTGATTGAAGGCCGGGGCGCCCACGGCGGGGAAGAGGCCGGCGCTGCGGAACTGGCCCAGCACGATGCTGCTGCGCTGCGGCAGGTAATTGGTCAGGATCCAGTCCCGCTCGGCCAGCCACTCCGGCAGCCCGTAAGCGGGGGTATGGTTGTCGTCCCCCCAGCGCGCGGCTTCGGCGACGATGGCCGGTTGCACGGTATCGGCGAGCTGGTAGTAGCGGTTGGTGAGCACCTGGGGCGTGAGCAGTCCGCCGTTGCAGAAATAGCGTTGTACGCGGTCGGCGAAGTCCAGCTTGTATTCGGCATAGGTCTTGAGCCAGTAATGCGGCAGGCCGACCCAGCTTGCGGCAATGAAGGACCGTGGCGCCACCATGTCGAGCGGCGAGCGGTCCCGGTTGTTGCCCATCGTGTTTTCAAAGTCCCACAGATAGAACTTGTAACCCGTGCTGTCGGCGGTTTGCAGGCGGCCAAACCAGAAATTCTTATTGGGCCAGTCCCAGTTGCCGCCCCAGATGTTGAGGAGCATGTAATCCAGGTAGTTGCCCTTGTCGAAATAGAGCGGCAACGCCGCATTGCGCGTGCCGTCGGCGTTGTTGCCCTGCAACGCCTGATAGCCCGCGAAGGTGGTGACCTGACTGGCCTGGCTGGTAAAAGCGTTCCAGCGGCTGTCCGCCGCCGTGCCGCCGTTCTTGTAATCGCCGTCGTTGTTGGCGTCCCACAGCAGCGGATCGCCGCCGAAGTAGGCCGCGGAGAAGTCCTCGTTCGGCCGTTCCACCAGATTGTAAAGCCCCCAGTAGAGGCCGTTCAGGTACACGTGCACGAAGCGCCCGCGCGGCGCCGGATGACCCATGTCCAGTTGCAGGCGGCGGCCGAATTCATCACGGATAAATTGCACCGTCGTGCCGGCCCCGTCCCAGGAGTAGGCGTCGTTGGCGCCCGCGCGCAGCACGAAACCGTCGAAGGCCGTCACCGCGCCCGGCTCCTTGAATAGATCGTAATGCAACTGCCCGGCGCCGTAGGTGCTTTTGAACAGCACGCGCAGGGATTTTTTCTGGGTGTACCCGAAGTCCCGGAACGCGCCCCCCTGGATGCGCAGCCCGCAGTCCTCCTGGAATTCCGTCAGGCCGTTGGTGCCGACCAGCTCCAGGGAAACCGGGCGTTCCCAGGCGACGCCGTGCGCGGTCGGGTGGGTGTAAATGCCGGTGGTGGCGTCGAACAGATTGGAAATGCTGGTCGTGATGAACACGGCGGGCAGCGCCCGCAGCGACGGGAGCATTTGCGCCGCATAGGGGCCGGTGACGTTCGGGTCCATGGCGTAATCGGCCGTGGTGCCCGGCCAGTTCGAGGGAAATCCGCTACCAGCCGCCGAGGCCAGGCTTTGCGTGAGCACGTTGCCGAGGAACACGTAGGTGTGCGTGCCCACCGCGGACGACAGCCAGCCCGGCTTGGTGGCGATGGCGCGCAGACCGGTGGTGCGGCTGACCGGCAGCGGCGCGGTGTAGAGCGTACCGCTCACCGCGCTCGGCGCCGTACCATTCGTGGTATAACGGATCTCCGCGCCCGCCGTCACGCTGGTGAGCGCCACGGTGAAAGGCGCGTCGTAAAAGCCACGGTCCACGCTGAACTGCGGGTCCGCCACCAGGCCCAGCGCGCCGCCGCTATTCGTCGCGCCCGGCGACGGCGCTGCATAGTAGCGCTCCGGCAGCAGGTTGAATTTACACCCGACGAGTTGCGGCAGGACGAGGAAATCCCCGTCGTTCGGCGCCACGTTCAGGCCCTGAATGGCCAGCACGTTGTCGCCCTCCTGCAACAGCGGGATGAAGGACGTCACGTCCAGGTCTTCGAGCACCAGGGCAGCGGCCACATCATGGCTGGTGGTCGCCGCGGAGTTCCACGCCGGCGTGGCCGGGGCGTTGCGCCGCGCCACCTCCACGCCGTTCAAGTAGGCGACGAAGCCGTCGTCGTATTTCATCCGCAGGGTCAGCGTGTCGAGGGTGGGGAGGTCCTCCTCGGGAATGGTGAAGGGCACGCGGAGCAGCGCCGTGGCGTTGATATTCGACATGGCGCTGCCCGCATCCGTTTGCACCAGTCCGGCGAACGCGCCGCTGCTGAAACCCACGCCCGTCAGACCGCTGGACCAGGCGGCGTCGGTGAAATTCGTCGCCGGCCAGTTCGCCGGCATCGCGGCGGCGTTGAGCGGCACGCACCATTTGACCGGCGCGCCGTTGGTGATGAAGGTGAACGCTGCCGCCGTCACTTCGACGCCATAGGAGACGCCGTTCACTTGCGGCGGGTAGGCGGGCGCGTACGCGTGGGCCACGGTGACGCCATCGGGTTTCACGAGAGCGAGATATTCGCCGGCGCTGTCGAGTTGGAAACTCGTGTGCAACTGCTGGCCGGCGACGGCGCGATCCTTCCCCGACGCAAACACGATCAGGAAGCCCCCCGCCGGAAGATTGGTGGCCGGGAACGTCCATTGGACCAGGTTGGCCGCATCGTCCGTCAGATGCCAGCCGGCGAGATTGACCGTGTTGCTGCCGGCGTTGTAGATTTCGAGCCAGTCCGAAGCGGCGCCGTCCTGATCGAGGAGCGTGCCGCTGTTGACGGCCATGAACTCGGTGATGAATAGGACTTCCTGTGCGCGTAGCGAACTGGCGAGCATGATCAAGACGAGATAGAAACAGAATGTTCTCATTCTTGACGGCAGCCTATCCAAGAATTCAGGTTCCGTCGAGCCGCAACACGGTAAAAGAAATACGGATATGAAATCGGAAGCACAGCAGCCCCGGCGGTGGACCAACCACCTCGCGGCGGAGAAATCGCCTTATCTGCTTCAGCACCAGCACAACCCGGTGGATTGGTATCCGTGGGGCGAGGCGGCGTTTAGCCGGGCGCGGGCGGCGCAAAAACCGATCTTCCTGAGCGTCGGTTATGCGACGTGCCACTGGTGCCACGTCATGGAGCGCGAATCGTTCGAAAACGAAACGATCGCCCGCTTGCTGAACAAGCACTTTGTGAGCATCAAGGTGGACCGCGAGGAGCGGCCGGACGTCGATCGGATGTGCGTGGGCACGACGTGCCGATCGCCGGTGACGTCGGCGCAAGCCTTGCGCGAAATGTTGTCTGCGGGTGAAAAGCACGACCGCTAGGCTTGCCGGGGCGCATTTATTCTGGAAATATAAAACTTTCGGTGCGCTAAAACGTTGTTTGCACAATATGAAATATCCCTCCGATTGCGCGTGGCGCCTCGCGCTCCCGCTGTTCATGGCCCTGCTGCCGGCGCTGGGCGTGGCGTACGCCTGGGGCGATCCGCCGGCCAGCAACGAGGTGGCGATGCTGCGCGCCGCCGTCGCCGATCTGACGGCCACCTTCGGCCCGCGGTATCCGCAGGGCCGCGCTTTCCTGGCGGAGATTGAAGCGCTCGGGAAGCAACCGCCGGCCGCGCGCGAGGAGTTCGACAAGCTCCGCCGCGTGGCGCTGATCGCCAATCCTCTCGTGAGCGGACAGCCCATCCTCTACGTGGTGCGCAGTCAGTATCGCGGCGATCATCACAACACCGAAACCATGTTCCAGACCGGCGAGTGCAACACCGGCAGTTACCAGCCCGGCGGACCCCTGAAGGCGATCGATTTCGCCCGGAACGGGGAGTCCCGCGTCGTGGCGGACCCCGGGCCGCAGGGCTGCCTGCGCGATCCGGACGTGTACTTCGATGGCAAGAAAATCGTTTTCTCCATGCGGAAGAATATCAACGACAACTACCACCTCTACGAAGTGAACGCCGACGGCACCGGGCTCAAAACACTGACGTCCGCCGAGGGCGTGTTCGATATCGATCCGTTTTACCTGCCGGACGACAGCATCATCTTCACGTCTTCGCGTGAGCCCAAGTATTGCATGTGCAACATCCACATCATGGGTAATCTGTTCAAGATGGACGGCGACGGCGCGAACATTCATCAGATCGGCAAGAGCACGCTCTTCGAGGGGCATGGGGCGCTGATGCCGGATGGCCGGGTGATTTACGACCGCTGGGACTACGTGGACCGCAACTTCGGCAATGCTCAGGGCTTGTGGACGGTCAATCCCGACGGGACCAGCCATGCGATTTTCTACGGCACCAGCACGCCGTCCGGGGGCGTGGTGCTCGATCCGCAGATCATCCCGGGCACGGAGTTGGTGCTGTGCATTCTGGGCGCCTGCCACGACCGGCCGTGGGGCGCGATGGCGATTCTGGACCGGCGGCGCGGCGTGGACGGCCGCGCGCCGGTGGTGCGCACTTGGCCGGCCGACGCCATCAACCGGGTGGGCGATCCCGGCGGACCCAACGGCGGTTTCGACACCTTCAGCGGTGTCCACCCGAAATACGAGGATCCCTATCCGTTGTCGGACAAATATTTCCTGTGCGCGCGCATGACCGGCCAGGGCGAGCAGATGGGTATTTACCTGGCGGATGTCTTCGGCAACGAGATTCTGCTGCACACGGAAGGCCCCGGCTGTTATGACCCGCGGCCGCTCGGGCCACGCCCGCGCCCGCCGGTCATGGCCGCACGGCGGGATTTCAAGAACGCGGACGGGTACATGTATGTGCAAAACGTGTACGTGGGCACCCACCTGCAGGACGTCAAGCCGGGCAGCGTGAAAGCCCTGCGGGTGGTGGAGTCGCCGGAGAAGCGCTATTGGACGGAGCCCGGCTGGAACGGGCAGGGCGTCGAACGGCCGGGCATGAGCTGGCACGATTTCAACAGCAAACGCATCCTGGGCACCGTACCGGTCGAGTCCGACGGCTCCGCTTACTTTGCCCTGCCTTCGGACCGGTTCGTCTATTTCCAGTTGCTGGACGAGCAGGGCATGATGATCCAGTCCATGCGCAGCGGCACGATCGTGCAGTCCGGCGAGCACGCCGGCTGTGTCGGCTGCCACGAGGAGCGCCGCGGCGCGCCGCCGCCCCTGAACAACCGCGCCACGCTGGCCATGCAGCGCGCGCCGAGCCGGCTGGAAGGCTGGCGCGGACCGCCGCGCCTGTTCAACTACCGGACCGAGGTCCAGCCGGTCTTCGACAAGAAATGCGCGAGTTGTCACGACTACGTCAAGGAACCCGGCACCAAGCTCAATCTGGCGGGCGATCGGGGATTGATCTTCAATGTCTCGTACGTGAACCTGTGGACCAAGGGCGCGCTCAAGGTCGTGGGCGCCGGGCCGCCGGAAATTCAGCAGGCCTATTCGTGGGGCTCGCATGCCAGCAAGCTGACCCAAATCCTGACCGGCACCAATGTGCATCAGAAGGTGAAACTCAACGCAGAAGAGCTGGACCGCATTGTGACGTGGGTGGATTTGAATGCCCCGTATTATCCCAGCTATGCCAGCGCCTATCCCCACAATCAGTTCGGCCGTTCCCCGCTGGACGGCGGGCAAATGGGCCAACTCCATCGGCTCGGTGTGGCCACCGGGATCACGGACCTCAGCTTTGACCGGCCGGAGATGAGTCCGGGGCTCGCGCGGCTGCCGATGGAAGATCCCCGTTACAACCAGGCGCTCGCGATCATCCGCGCCGGGCAGGAGGCGTTCAAAGTCCGACCGAATCCGGACGCCGAGGGCTTTGTCGCCTGCGAGACGGATCAGCAGCGCGAGCGGAAGTATCAGGCGCGGGTCGAGATCGAACGTCTCAACCGGGAAGCGATTCGCGAAGGCCGCAAGTTCTACGAGGTCTCCAAAACCAACACGGTGGCATTCGCGAACCCCTGAGCAGCGGCGGTTCGACGCCATGGGCTGGGAGGGATCAGCGCGTTAGGGCGGGGGGGGGGTAGCCGTTCTCATTATGGCGTGTGCTGGGGCCTGGCTCCCGGCGACCTTGCTTGCCCCGCCGGAGCCTTCCGGCGAAGGCGGGTGTCGCCGGGGCCGAAATTCGGGCTCCTGCCGGATAAACCGGCGGAACCATCGCTTTTGCGCACCGCCAAGACAATATGCTGCCCGACCATACCGTCCAAGGGCAGGTGCTCAACTCGTCGAACTCCGTGGCCAGCGGCATCGCCGCGGTGGCGCGCTTGTGTAAGCTATACGCCGATAAAGCTACACTCCGGCGTTGACACGCCGGGGCGCCCACTGCAAAGTGCAGACTACATTCGCAACGCAAGGGAGTCCTGGTGACGACGAAACTGAACCTCAAGCTGGACAATCTGGAGCGCTGTTTGCCCCCCGACTTCTCGGAAGCGCAGGTGGCGCGGGCCAAGACGCTGTTTCTACAGCGGCTGGCGCTGACCGCCCACCGCTTTTACGGCGGGAAAATGCAGACGTTGCCGAAGGTCGGCGCGTTCGGCTTCAACTGGTTCAACGTCTGGTACACGCCGGGGGTCTCCTCCGTCTCGCGCGCGATTCGCGCGGACAGCGACGCCTCCTTCGAACTGGCCAACCGCGGCAACCTGGTGGCGATCGTCAGCGACTCCACCCGTGTGCTGGGCGATGGCGACTGCAGCCCCGCCGGGGGCCTGGGCGTGATGGAGGGCAAGGCCTTCCTGATGAAAATGCTGGGCGGGGTGGATGCCGTGGCCCTGTGCATGGACAGCCGCAACGCCCAGGGTGCGAACGATCCGGAGGCCATCATCGAGTTCGTCCGGCGGCTGCAGCCCAGCTTCGGGGCGGTGAATCTCGAGGACATCTCGCAGCCCAATTGCTTTCGCGTCCTGGATGCGTTGCGCGAGTCCTGCGAGATCCCCGTCTGGCATGACGACGCGCAGGGCACCGGCTGCGTAACGCTGGCCGGCCTGATCAACGCGCTCAAGGTGACCGGCAAGGACCTGGCCCGCGCCCGCCTGGTCTTCTACGGCGCCGGCGCCTCGAACACCACCATCGTCCGCCTGATCATGCTGGCGGGCGGCGATCCCGGCCGCATGGTCATGTTCGACAGCCGGGGCGCGCTCGGCCGCCATCGCGACGACATCCGGGCCGATCCCCGCTTTTACCGCAAATGGGAAATCTGCGAGCAGACCAATCCGGACGGCCTCCGCGACATGGAGACCGCCATGACCGGCGCCGACGCGCTGATTGCCCTGTCCAAGCCCGGCCCGGACGAGATCAAGCCGGACTGGATCCGCCGCATGGCGCCGAAATCCATCGTCTTCGCCTGCGCCAATCCGGTGCCGGAGATCTATCCGTATGCCGCCAAGGCGGCCGGCGCGTACCTCGTGGCGACGGGCCGCGGCGACTTTCCAAACCAGGTCAATAACTCCGTCGGGTTCCCCGGCATCCTCAAGGGCGCGCTGCTGGTCCGCGCGCGGAAGATCACCGACGCCATGGCCATCACGGCCGCGCGCTCGCTGGCCGCCTTTGCCGAGAAGAAAGGGATTCATCCGGAGTACATCATACCGACCATGGACGAGGCGGACGTGTTTCCGCAGGAGGCGGCGGACGTGGCCATGCAGGCCATCGCCGACGGCATCGCCCGCGCGCCCGCCGAACACGCGGTGGTCTATGAGCGGGCGCGCGCGGACATCCAGCAGGCGCGCGGACTGCTCGAGCATCTGACCCGGGAGGGTTTCATTGCGCCACCGCCGGCGGACCTGCTGGCCGAAGCTCTGGCTGGCGCCGTGGCGGACGCGGCACGGACGCAGACGTGAAATATTTTTCTGGAGTTATTTCTCAACCTTGGCGATAGTCCATCATGTTAGGGTCAGGTTAGGGGGGTATTCGATCGGCAGGATGAACGTTTACAAGAAAGGGGGCTGGTATGAAGCGCGAAGGACTGGGTGGTGCGGTGCTGACGATGGTGTTGATGGCGGGTGCGCTCGGACCGGCGGCGCGGGGTGCCGGTTTTGGCATCTACGAAGGCAGTGCGCGTGGGGACGCGTTGGGTGGAACGCTGGTGGGCCGAGCCGACGATGCCTCGGCCATCTATTATAATCCGGCGGGGATCACACAGTTGCCCGGCGACCAGTTCATGGTCGGCGCCACGCTCATTGCGCCGAAGACGGATGTGCGGACGCTGACCCCGCAGGGCTGGGTTACCACCAGCACCAAGGATAACAACTGGCTTCCGCCGCACGTCTATGCCACGCATCAGATCAATGACAGCCTCTGGCTGGGGGCGGGCTTGTTCTCGCGCTTCGGCCTGGGCACGGAATTCGATCCCAACTGGCCGGGCCGCTACAACAGTTTCACCGCCGATATCCAGAGCCTGACGCTGAATCCGGACATCGCCGTGAAGTTGACCGACCAACTTTCGCTGGCCGTCGGTGTGAATGCGACGTGGTTCGATATCAAGCTGGAACGAAAAATCCCCGGCACGCCGGGGCCAGACCACATTCTCACGCTGAAGGGCGACGACACCGCCTTCGGTTACAACGTCGGCGTGCGCTACGCGCCGAACGACTGGCTGGCGTTGGGGGCGTCCTATCTCGGCAAGGTACGCGAGAACGTCAAGGGCGATGCCGATCTGGGCGGAGCGCAGACGGACGCCTCCAGCCATGTTGAACTGCCGGATGAATTCTCGTTTGGCATCGCGGTCAAGCCGGCCCCCAAGGTCACCGTGGAAGTGGGCGCAACCTATACCGGCTGGAGTTCGTTCGATCAATTGGATCTGAAGTTCGCGAATCCGCAAGTGCTGGGCCCGCAGGTCGTGATCCCCAAGAACTGGTCCAACGTCTGGCGTTATCAAGCCGGCGTGGAATATGCCGCGACCAAGGCGCTGACCCTGCGCGCGGGCTATGTGTATGACGAAGAGCCGATCCCCCAGGAGACCGCGGACTACCTGGTGCCGGCGAACGACCGGCAACTGTTCAGCCTGGGCTGCGGCTATCGGTGGACGCGCTGGATGCTGGACGTGTCCTATGCATACCTGATGATCAAGGACCGTCATATTACCGCGCGGCCCATGGATGGCGTATTGGAGTCGGATTATTCGAACGGTTGTGCCCACATGGTGGGTGTGAGCGTAAGCACGAAAATCTGACCGCCAGCGGACAGGCTAAGCTCAGAACCGATTCGCAGGCTGACATCCGCAAGCGCGATGGCGTGCTGGGACGTCAGCCCATATTGCGGCTGAAGCCCAGTGTGGTTTCTGCTAGCATCTCCACCGTATGACCGCGGAATCTTCCACGGCATGGAAAAACGCGACGGTGCCTTGGGCGCTGGGTGGCTGCGCCCTGGCCGCGCAGGCGTTGTTGTTTCGCGATTTCCTGTCCGCTTTCGAGAGCCACGAACTGGCGGTGGGCCTTTTTTTCAGCTCGTGGCTGGTCTGGCTGGCCGTCGGCGCCCTGGTCGGCAGGCTGCGCGCCGCATGGGTGCTGGGCAGCCTCCGCCATTTCGATCTGCTGCTGCTCGCCTATCTGCCGGCCTTTGTGCTTCAGCAAACCCTGCTCCAGGAAGCGCGGGTCCTGACCCAGGTGCCGGCCTACGAGCTGTTCCCCTGGCTGCGCATGCTCGCGATCGCCGTGCCGGCCAACGCGCCGGTCAGCCTGCTGACGGGCTTCCTGTTCACGCTCGCCTGTCGCTGGCCGCCGCTGGCCGCCGCGCCCTGGCCGGTGGCGCGGGTCTTCATCTTGGAATCCCTCGGCAGCGCCAGCGGCGCCGCGGCTGCCACGCTGTTGCTGGCCGCCGGCATATCCGAGGAGGCCATCTTCCTCGATGGCGCGCTGTTGCTGGTCCTGCTGCTGGCCGCCCGATACCGCGGGCGCGCGCGCTGGCTGCTGGGCGGGGCGGCGGCGTTGCTGCTCGCGGCGCTGCTGCTGGGGTGGGGCGGGGTCTGGCAACAGTGGCGCCAACTCCGTCATTGGTCGCGCCTGTTGCCGCCAGCCGCTTACCGGGGCGCTTTCGTGACGCCGCAGGCACGCTACCTCTACGGCGAACAGGCCGGTCAATTCCAGGTACTCTGCGGCGAAAGCGTGGTCGCGACGTTTCCGAATGACGCGCCGGCCTCGGAGCGCCTGGCGTTGCTCCTGGCGCAGCAGCCGGCGGCGCAGCGCGTGTTATTGATCGGCCCGGAGGGGCCCGCCCTCGTGCGGCGCCTCCGCCGTTTGCCGCGCATCGCACAGATCGTCTGGCTGCATCCGGACCCCGATTACCCGCGCCGTGTCCTGGCGGCGCTGCCGCCGGAGGCGCATCTGGGCATGGACAATTTCGCAGCACCGCCGTCCGATGCGCGGACCTATCTGGCAAACAACACCAATCTGTTTGATGCCGTGCTGCTCAACCTGCCCGATCCCGCGACGCTGACGGCCAACCGCTACCTGACGGTCGAGTTTTTCAAACTGCTGCAGGCGCGCCTGGCCCCGGCCGGCGTGGTCGGCGTGCGGCTGGCGGGCGGGGAAAATTACCTGGGCGCGGAGTTGATCCAGATCGGCGCTTCGATGGTGCGGACCCTCGGCAGCGTCTTTCCACGGCTGGCCCTGAAACCCGGCGACGAGACGTGGCTGTTCGCCGCCCGCGACGCGCCGCTGAGCGAGGACGCCGCCGAACTGGGCCGGCGGTGGCTGACCATCCCCGGCGCGGCCGCGGTGTTTCCCGTCGCGGGTTTCGACGCCGCGTGGCCGCCCGACCGCGTGCGGTTTCAATGGCAGGCTTATCGCTCTGCGTTGCACGACGAGGGCGGCCGGTCGCCCCCGTCCGGCGTTTTGGCCAGGCGGCGGGATGCGCAACTGAACACGGATCAGCGCCCGCTGGCGCCGCTGTTCAACCTGCTGCTGCTCGGCAAGCAATACGGCTGGTCGCTGCCGTGGCTGGCGGCCGTGCTGCCGGCCGGCCCGTGGCTGGGCTGCGCCCTGGCGCTGGCCGCCCTGATTTATTTCTTCCTGCGCCTGATCTATGTCCGGCGTACGGCGCGACGCACACCAGCTAACGGCGTGGAGCCGGCCTTTGATTACTATGTGCTGATCGCCACGACCGGTTTCGCCGGCATGACCACCAGCCTGGTGTTGCTGTTCCTGTATCAAATGCGTTACGGCGCACTGTTCCTGCACCTCGGTTTGATATCCGCGCTGTTCATGCTGGGTTTGACGCTGGGTGCGCGGCTGGGCGCGGAACTGGCCGCGCGCTGGCCGGGCCGCTGGCGCGGCTGGCTGGCGCTGACGCTGTCGGCGCAGGCGGGGCTCCTGGCGTGCGTAATGACCGGCGCCGGTTCGTTCCAGACCTTGGTCCTGGGAACATTTATTCTGCTGGCGGGAGTTTTTCAGGGCGTTTATATCCCGTTGGCGGGAGCGCGGTGGCAGGCGGCCGGCCTTTCCACGGCCGCCTCAGGCGCTGCCGTGGAGGCGTTCGACAATCTGGGCGGCGCCGCGGGTGGCTTGTTGACCGGACTGATGTTGCTGCCCATGCTGGGCATGGCCGGGACCGTGCTGGTCGCCATGGGCTGCGTGGCCATTAACTTCGCCGCTCTACTGCTCCCGGCAGCGGGGCCGATGGCGACGGCCGGCGATACCGCCGACCGTTGGGTGCGTCGGCTGGGATACGTGCTGGGCGGTTGTGTCCTGTGGTTGCTGCTGGTGACGGTCTGGATCCGGCATGGAGCTCAAGCGCACGCGCCGGATCGCGCGGCCGAATTCGCGGAACTGGCGGCGCTGGCGCGCGAGTGGCTGCCTGACGCCCAACAAGAGGCGCGCATCCTCCCGGCGGAAGGCGGCGCGGAGGCGTCCTTCCTGGAACTGCGCCGCGGCGCGGAAGTTTCCTACCTCGTTCGTTCCGACCACCTGGCAGCGCCCGAAAACGGTTATGGCGGTCCGCTGGTCTTGGCGCTGCTGCTGCGTGCCGATGGCACCCTGGCGGATTTCAGCCTGCTGCAGAACCGGGAAACGCCGGCGTACCTCCAGCGTTTGTCCGGCTGGTTGGCGTCGCTCAAGGGGCGGAAACTGACGTCGCCCGCCGAGTCCTTCCATGTGGACGCGGTCAGTGGCGCCACCATCACCGCCCGCGCGCTGGCGCACACCTTCCAGCGGGCGGGTGCGGCGTTTGCTGTCCGGGTGTTGCGGCAGGATGCGGCCGCGCGCATGGTGCCTCGCGAACGTGGCGGGCGCGCGTGGGCCGATGGATTTTTCGCCCTGCTGCTGATCGCCGCCCTGCTGCTGCGGCTGAGGCCGCGGCCTTGGGTACGGCGGCTGTGGCTGCTGTTGGTCCTGGCGGCGTGCGGCGTCTGGCTGAACGCGCAGTATTCACTCCAGGGCGTCGCGGCGTTGGTGCGGGGGCAACTGCCCCCGTTCGGCCTGACGTTGCCGTTCCTGCTGGTGGTGGCCGTGCCCCTGCTCGTGGCGTTGCTGGGCAATTTCTATTGCGGTTGGCTGTGTCCCTTCGGCGCGGCGCAGGAGTTGGTGGGCTGGTTGCGGCCGCGCCGTTGGCGAACCGAGCCGCGGCGGGCGGTCGGACGCTACGGCCGGCTGGTCAAATACGCGCTGCTGGGCCTCGTGCTCGTGCTTTACGCCGTAAGCACGGCAGCGTCCATGGACCGCGCCGATCCGTTGATCACCTTCTTCAGCGGGTTTGCCGAACAGACGGTGCTGTGGGTCGCGCTGGCGGCCTTGATGTGCGCGCTGTTCTTCGGCCGGTTCTGGTGCCGCAACGTGTGTCCGGCCGGGGCTTTTCTGGCGCTGGCCGGCGGGCTGCCGTTGCTGCCGCGCCGCTGGCGTCCGGCGACGAAGCCATCCTGTTGTGATTACGGCGTCCGCCACACCGGCGAATTCGACTGCCTGTGCTGCGATCGCTGCCGGATGCCCGCCGCCCGGCCGGAACTGGAATCCGCAGCGCCCCGGTTGTTTCGACACGAGAGCGCCTGGCTGCTGGCGGTGGTCTGCGCGTCGGCGGCGTTTCTGGCGCTGTGGCACGGCCCGGTTTGGCCAACCTTGGGCCGGCCGCCGGTCGGCGCCTCGGCCCTGTCGCCGGCAGCGACGGGCGCCACGGTCCAGGCGCTGCCGCCACAGACACTGGCCCGGATTCGCGAACTCATCCGGCAGCAGAAGCTCTCGGAACGCGAGGCGAAGTATTACAAGGCGGCCAGCAACGCCGCGCCGCCGGCCGCCTTGTCGCCGTCCACAAGCCGGTAAACATCGCGCCGGACCCCACCGGTTACGCGAAAGGGCAAACAGTTTCTTGATGGTCCGTTCCGTTGGCGCTGTCACGGTGAAGATTCCTTCGCACTAATAGAGGCGTTCCGCTCCGTGTTGAGTGCAAGAAGACGGTCCAGAATCTGGTCGTCTTTCATATCCGCCGGCCAGCCGTAGGCGGCGGCGACGGCGGCGTCAAGCCGTGCGTGGCAATCGGCGAGCCATGTCGGGCGCTCGTTGTAGAGCTTCGTCAACGTACGTTCTTTCAGGCGGGTGATGCATTCGGCGTCACGCGCCACCAGGCGAGGATAGCGCACGGCGCCGACCTTGAACGCACCCCGATCCGTTACCGTCGCCGGGTCAATGTAGCGGTCCCACGGGCCGCCAACCGTGCCGGGGAACTCCAGAACTTCCGTGCGCGTCCATTCGGGCGGGTTCAACCAGCCTTCGCGGAGTTCGTTCAGTTCCTTGACGGCGGTGGCAATCGCGGCGAGTACGGGCGGCAATGGGTCCGGCGGTTGAAGAACGCCAGGCGGAAACGGGAAGGTATCAAAGCAAGGGCTTGTGTAGCATCCACCGCTCTCCGCGTCACGCAATTGTGTACCCAGCTCACGCGCCCAGACCTCATGAATGGACGAGTGCACAACTCCGAAACAACAATTGTCGCTCCGTGCAATAATCCGTGTCTTATGATCGCCCAAGGCAACAGAGTCCAACCATGCGAATATGCGATGTTTTGATGTTTCCGGTGTCACTATAAAACGATTCAAGCCAGCCACAGCGCGGCGCATTCCCGGCCGCGCTTCGCCGTGCATCCAATATTTCACAGCCATACGAGCGCGCCTGTTGCGTTCACGAACAGGTTTTACGAATTGCTCAATGTGCTGCCACTCTGCTTCGTAAAGCACGGCCTCCCTCGCGTCTGTGTTTGTGCCAAAATCAATTATCCATCCGCCACCAGTACGCTGCAACAAATCGCGTGCGTTGAAACGCGGCCTTAGCACATCACTGTTTGGCTTGCCGTGTGGATTCGGCGTGTGGAGCATGACAAGCGCTTGTCCTTCAGAAATGTCAAACGCCCCAGCCTTCATTATACCCAAGAAGCAAATCCCCGCGTTCTCAGTCAATGCCTTTGCCTGTGTTACATCCGCCGCTGCCGAAAGGTTGGCGTTGATCGTGGGGACCGACTTCCCGTCAAGGATGCTGGTTGTTTCCGTCCCGTCGTCAAAGGCGACCATGCTGACGTGAACGGTGGCGCCGTCCAGAATCCAAGGCCGGTCACTTTCGGCCCAGAAGATGCCGCCGCCGTCTTTGATCCGCTTCAGAATTTCGCGGTTCGCGCCGCCGCGTATGCCCTGGGTGGCGAGTAATCCGGCGCGTTTGCACTTGCCGGCGGCGATGTGGGCGCGGGCCTTTTCAAACCAGTAGCAGCAAAGATCGGACTGGCCGGGGATGCGGCCGTCATACAGGGGGCGCAACCGGTCAACGTAGGCGTCGCCCAGTTCGCGCCGCATGAACTTGTCGCCAAGGAATGGCGGGTTGCCGATGATGAAGTCCACGGCCGCCCAATCCGGTTCGCCGTTGTCGGCAAGGATCGCGTCCATCAGGCGGATGTTGTCGGAGAGGGGTCGCAAAATGGGGTCGGCTGGGGAGCCGAAGCCGTTGGCACGAATCCATTGCAGCCAGCCAATCCATACGGTCATCTGTGCAAGGTCGTGGGCGTAGGAATTGACTTCGATGCCGTACAGTTGCCAAGGACCGACCATCGGCAAGAACGTGCCCAGGCCGTTGACGTTGGCGAACAGGATGGCCTCTTTTTCCAGGTCTTTCAGGCGGAGCAAGGCGACGTAGAGGAAGTTCCCGGAGCCGCAAGCGGGGTCGAGAATCTTGACCGTCTGCAGGCGGATAAGAAATTGGTGCAGGATGCTTCCGGCTTCGCCCTTCGCCTTCCGCATGGCGGCGGCGCTCAACGGTTTTGCCGGAGCACTGGACACGGTAGGCTTCTTGCGGCCGGTGGCCATCAGGTTGTTGATGATCTGCCGGCATTCGTCCCATTCCCGGCGCAGCACGGCCATGACCACGGCGTCCACCACAAGTTCGATGTCCGCACGGCTGGTGAAGTGCGCCCCGAGTTGCGACCGCTTCGCCGGGTCCAAGCCGCGTTCAAACAGGGTGCCGAAGATGGACGGGTCAACGGCGCTCCAATCCAAGGCCGCGGCGGCGGCGATGCGCTTCACGTCGGCGGGGGTGAGGTCCAGGACGGAGCGGTCGTCAAACAGGTTGCCGTTGAAATGGCGGATGTGTTCAAGGCCAAAGTCGCCACCGGTCGCCATGCTGTCGAAGAGCTGGCCCAACAGTTTCCCAAAACGGGCGGGGTCGTTGCCGGACTTCTCCACGATGCGCGAGAAAACCACGTCGGGCAGCAGGCCGGTATCTTCGGCGAAGAGGCAGAAGACCATCCGGTCAAGAAAATGGGCGACGGCGGCGGGGTCCAGACCGCGTTCGCGCATGGCGGCGGCGATTTCGGCGAAGTGCCGGGCGGCATCCTGGGTGACGGCGGTACTCGTGCGGCCGGGGCGCAGGGCCTCGGGGTTGTGGAAGACCGCCCGCATGATTTCGATGTTGCGGGGTTCGGCCAGGGCCTCAAGTGGAATGTCGTAGGCGGCGGAAACGGTGCCGGTGAAGTTCGTATGAATGACGATGCGGTCAAGGTCGCACACCACCAGCAGGGGCGGACTTTCCAGGGCGTCGCGGTAGCGTAGAAGCTGGTCGTAGGCGTCGGCAAGATCCTTGTGCTTGCCCTTGTACTCCCAGCCAGAGAAGCCGCGTTTCCATACGTCGGCAAAGCCGTCGCCGCCGCCGTGCTTCACCGCGCCCTTCTCAAAGCAGAAGCTCTCGCCGGTGGGATCGGCGGCGGCGGGCGTGGGGTGCTCAAAGACATTGCAGAGGTCAAGAAAATGCTCTTGCGCGGCGGATCGCTCTTTCAGCTCCACCTTGCGCCACTTGGCTATGAACTCCGGGATGGTCACGCGCAATCTTCTACCACGTCAGCGGGATGAAAGACAAGTTATTCGGTTAACCGCGCATTGAGCCCCAGAAGATGTCCGACCGCCGCAAAGAAGATTTTGCCTTGGATGCTTATCGTGTACCAGATCTCTTGTGTCCCAAGAT
>CAIQIC010000525.1 GCA_903871765.1 uncultured Lentisphaerota bacterium | reverse complement strand
CCGGGCGGCGCTGCTGGCGGGTCTGGCCGTCGTGACGGTGTGCGCCCAGCGCGAGGCCGCCCGCGTCATCCTGGGCCGCATCGTGCATCCGTCCGCCGATGCGCCCCCCTACAGCCGGTATGTTTTCCGCATTGAACCCGCGCGCCTGGAGGTGATCTACGGCGGCACGCTGGAGATTGCGGCGGACATCACCGGCGCGCCGGTCAACGCGCCCGTCACGCTGCGCACGCGCCACCCCGGCGGGCAGCATCGCTTGGTGTGCTTCCAGGAGAGCGGCAGCCGCTATGCCCAGCGGCTGGAGAAAATCCTGCAGCCGCTGGACTGCTGTTTTGCCGTCGGCCGCGCGCGCAGCGCGTGGCAGCCGGTGCAGGTGCGCATGCAGCCCCAGGTGGAGTCGGCCCGGCTCGCGGTGCAGCCGCCGGCGTACAGCCGGCTGCCGGAGCGGCTGTTTGCCGTGGGCCGCGAGGCGCTGGCCGGCCTGCGCGGTTCCCGCGTGGTGCTCACGCTGACCAGCAACCGGCCGCTGCGCGATGGCGTCGCGACGCTACAAGCCCTGAACGGCCCGCCGGCGCCGCGGACCGTCGCCGGCGTGCGCAGCGGCACGCATACGCTGCAGTTCGCCTGGGAGGTGCTCGAGGCCGCCGAGATCCGGGTGCAGGCGCGTGACGTGCAGGGCACGGCGATGGCGGAGCCGCTGGTGTTGCGGCAGCAGGTGACGCCCGACCTGCCACCGGTCGTGGCCATCACGGAGCCGGCCCCGTTCATCCTGTGCACGCCCCGCACCAAGCTGGCGTGGCGCGGCTATGCCGAGGACGATCTGGGCCTGCTGCGGGTGGACTGGCTGCGCGCGGCGGTCGGCTTTCGCGAACGCCTGCTCCGCGTCGGGCCCGACCGGCCGGGCCCGAAGTTCGAGTGGTCGCACGAGCTGGACCTGGGCCGGCTGGGGGTCGAGCCCGGCCAGACGCTGGAATGCTGCCTGGAGGCCCGCGATACCAATCCCAGCCTGCTGGGCGTGGCCGTTTCGGATATCGTCCGCATCAAGATCATCGGCGAGCCGGAGTATGCCCAGATGCTGCGGGAGCAGACGGAGATCGAGGATTTCGTGGCGCGCTTCCAGGCGGCCGAGGCGGCGCTCGTGGACGTGGTGGAGGCGCTGCAAGATCTGGACCGCGCGGCCTCCAGCAACGCGCCGCCGGAGCGGCTGGGGGCGCTGAAAAAGGCGGTCGAGGAGCGCCAGCAGCGCGCCGACGAACTCTACCGGCGGATCGCCGACGACTTCCGTATCTACGACCTCGAAAAGGGGCTGGCCAGCCTGGCGGCGGAGATGCGGAAAAAGCTCGCGGACAACCAGCAGTTGCTGGCCCGCGCCACGGCGGATCAACCGGCGGATCTGGCGCAGGCGGCGCGCCTGTGTCTCTACAACCTGAACGCCCTGGCCGGCCAGATGCGGGAACAGCGGCAGACCGCCGAGGAGGTGGGGGAAGTCGCCCGGTTGATGGAAAGCGCGGCCGGCTTCCAGCAGCTTTATCTCCAGCAGATGGAAATCGTCCGCTGGCTCAAGCGGTTTGAGGCGGATACCGCCGCCGACCCCCGCCTGCTGGACGCGCTGGCCGTCCGGCAGCGCGAGGTGCAGCAAGGCCTGGAAGCGTGGCGCACCAACCTGACGCTGCGCGCCGGGGAACTGCCGGCGGCCTATGCGGATCTGCGCGACTCCGCGGTGGATTTCGCGGCCCAATACGATGCGGCGCAGATTCCGCCCCCGCTGAACGCGGCCGAGCAAGCGGCGCGCCGCCGGCAAGGTCATGCGGCGTGGCTGTCCGCCAACGACGCGTTGGAAAGAATGTCCGCCTTGCTCAGCCGCTGCCAAGGTGGCGGCTACGGCGGTATGTGCGAGAGCAAGCTGCGGTTCAATATCCCGGACCCCTTGCAGCCGACCCTGGCGCAGATGCTGTCGGCCCTCGGCCGGCGGAAAGGCTTGGGGAAGGGGCAGGGTCAGGGGAGCGGTACCGGCCTGGCGGGCGGCGGCGTGGCCGGCGGCGACAGCCAGAGCGGTTACTGGATGAACGGCTATTCGGCCATGAACATGCCCATGTACGGACCCGACCGGAGCAAGTTTGCGTCTTCGCCCTCCGGCGTGGCCGGGCGCCTGGGCGGCGGCCGCGGCGGCGCCGGCGGGACCGTGCGGCGCGAGACGGTCGGGCAGGAACGTCTGACGGGCGGCGAGGCGGCGATCCTGGGCGGCGAGTCCCGCTCGCGGCAGGACGTGCCCGCCCAGTACCGCGAGGCGATCCGGAAATATTTTACCACGGAGGATTGAACGATGAACAACCGCTATGGAAGAACACTGCTGGCGAGCGCCGTCTTGAGCCTGACCCTGGGCGTGTGCTCCGCCAAGGAGGGCGCCATCCAGTGCGG
>CAIQIC010000524.1 GCA_903871765.1 uncultured Lentisphaerota bacterium | reverse complement strand
GTTACACCATCCCCGCGCCTACGGGGCGGGTTGGCTGGCCGTCGAACTATGGCGGCAGTTGGGCTTGGACGCCTTCTGGACCGAGAAGCTGGGCTGGACCCGCGAGGGCACCGACTGGGCCAAGACGCTGCTCGTCTCCGTCGCCTACCGGCTGATCGCCCCCGGCAGCGAATGGCGATGCTGGCGGCTCTGGTATGAACGCACCGCGCTGGGCGATCTGCTCGGCCCCGACTTCCACCTCGGCAACAAGGACCAACTCTACGCCGTGCTCGACCGCCTGCTGCCCCAGCGCGACGAACTCTTCCACCATCTGCGCGCCCGCTGGCAGGACCTCTTCGGCGTCAAATATGAAGTGCTCCTCTACGATCTGACCAGCACTTACTTTGAAGGCGCGGCGGCAGACATTCCCAAGGCCACGCACGGCTATAGCCGCGACCACCGCCCCGACTGCCGGCAAGTCGTGCTGGCGCTGGTGGTGACGCCTGAGGGCCTGCCCCTGGCCTATGAAATCATGCCGGGGAACACGCAGGACAAGCAGACGCTGAAAGAGTTCATCGCCCGCCTGGAAACGCTGCACGGCAAAGCCGACCGCATCTGGATCATGGATCGGGGCATTCCCACCGAGGAACAACTGGCCGCGCTGCGCGCCAGCGAACCGCCCGTGCGTTACCTGGTCGGCACCCCGCGGGCGCGCGTCAAAGCCACCCGTGCCCAGTGGGAAAACCTCGCCTGGCAGCAGGTCCAAGGCACGGTAGAAGTGAAACTCTTCCGCGAGGAGAAGGAACTCTACGTGGTGGCCAAGAGCGACGGCCGGCGGCA
Source organism: uncultured Lentisphaerota bacterium (assembly GCA_903871765.1). Lineage (GTDB taxonomy): Bacteria > Verrucomicrobiota > Kiritimatiellia > CAIQIC01 > CAIQIC01 > CAIQIC01. The sequence continues at coordinate 1,059 of CAIQIC010000524.1, read as the reverse complement.
CAAGGAAATCGCCATCCGCCGCAAAAAGTTGGCGCGCCTCCTCTGGACCCTGCGCGCGATGCGCCGCGAACCCTCCCGCGACCGCCTCCTGCAACGCCTGGGCGCGGCCCGGCACCAAGCCGGACGGGCGGCGACCTTCGTGCGCGTGCAAGTGCCCGCCGCCGACCAACCCGTGAGCCGCGAGACTTTCCGCTTTGCCGTGCAGCAAGAAAAACTGGCCGACGCCGAACTCTACGACGGCCATTACCTCCTGCGCAGCAATCTGACAGCGGACGAGCCGGCCTGGCTCTGGAAACTCTACATGTTATTGGTGGAGATCGAAGGCGTCTTCCGCACCTTCAAGAACGACCTGCAGGTGCGGCCGATCTACCACTCCGTGGAAGCGCGGGTGGAGGCGCACATTTTCGTGAGCTTCCTGGCCTACTGCCTGTGGGTCACCCTCAAACAGCGCCTGCGCGCGCTAGCCCCCGGCCTGACTCCGCGCCAGGCGCTGGACCAACTGGCCGGCGTCCAAATGCTCGACGTGGTCATGCCGACGACGGACGGGCGGACGCTGGTGTTGAGCCGTTACACACAACCGGAGGCCGGCGTGCGGCTGCTCCTGCAACAACTGAAGCTCACGCTGCCGGAGCAACCCCCGCCCCGGCTGAGCGCGACGCAGAAACTCGACCCGCCCGCCGGCGGATGTAGTGAAGACCTTTCGGGGAGCGCCCCCGGAAAATAAGGTCTTTTCGCCAAGTCAGAACGAAATACTTCACGAGTATAGAAAGTCGGGCTAACGAATTGGATTATTGTGATGTAAACCATTGATCTTTAGATATTTAGTAATATAATATTGTGCATGATAAAATTTGGATGCCGGGATTGTTTACACTTTGATCGGGTTTCAAGTCTGGTTAATAATCCAACAAATAAATCATATAATGCTATAGTGCAACATGTTATGATGCTTTTTATTTAGAAAAACAGACTTGGCACGGGCAAAGCTAATAAGAATCACAAAATGACTGGCAACCCAGTTGAGACTTAAAAGAAAATTATTATGAAAGCGATTCGTTT
>CAIQIC010000523.1 GCA_903871765.1 uncultured Lentisphaerota bacterium | reverse complement strand
GCCCAGGCCGCGCGCGCGGCTAAGGTCGCCACGCAGATGGGCAACCAGGGCATGGAGTTCGAGGGCAACCGGCTCATCAACGAATGGATCTGGGACGGCGCCATCGGTCCGGTGCGGGAGGTGCACGTATGGTCGGATCGCACCCGCGGCTCATTCCCGACGCGGCGATGAAGGCGTACCGGCGCCCGCCCAAGATCCTGCCGCGTTCCATCGGCCATCATAACGAGTGGGTCAAGGCGTGCAAGGAGGGCACACCCACGCGCTCGAACTTCGATTTCGCCGGCCCGCTGACCGAAGCCGTGCTGCTGGGTACGGTCTGCGTGCGCCTCGGCGGGCGGCGGCTGCTTTGGGACAGCGCAAACCTGAAGGTCACCAATGTCCCGGAAGCAAACAAGTACCTGCATTACGACTACCGGCCCGGCTGGACTCTTTAAACTGGAAAGAGCAGTTTAACTACGAAACACGCGAAATACGCGAAAGGGAGTTTTTGTAAGCCAAGGAGTAAATAGAGTCCTGTCATCCAAATGAATTGCTACCCATGTACTGCAAGCCGGGCAAATTACGCTCTTTCCCCGTCTTATTGATCATTATTTATTTTCGCGCCTTTCGCGTGTTTCGTAGTGCTCTCAATTGCTGAATCCAAGTTTCACCTAATACAGAAGGAGTCAGATCATGAGTAAGAAAGTTGGAATCGGCCTCATCGGTTCGCAGTTCATCACCACGATTCACGCCGAAGCGCTCAAGCAGGTGGCGGCGGCCCAAGTGCTGGCGGTGGCTTCGCCCACGGGCGATCACGCCCGGACCTTCGCGCAGCAGCACGGCATTCCGCGGCATGCCACCGATTACCGCCAGTTGCTGGCGATGGACGATATTGACATGGTCATCCTGGGCCTGCCCAACCACCTCCATGCCCAGGCCACCGTGGACGCCGCCGCCGCCGGCAAACACATCGTGCTGGAGAAGCCGATGTGCCTGAACCTGGCCGAGGCCGATCGTATGCTCGCCGCCTGCCGCCAGGCCAGGGTCAAGCTGATGTACGCGGAGGAGCTCTGCTTCACCCCCAAGTATGTCCGCCTGAAACAGCTCCTGGACAGCGGCGCGCTGGGCCAACCCGTCCTGCTCAAGCAATCGGAGAAGCACGACGGCCCGCACGCGGCGCACTTCTGGGACGTCAACCGCAGCGGCGGCGGCGTGACGATGGACATGGGCTGCCACGCCATCGAGTTCTTCCGCTGGATGCTCGGCCGGCCGCCCGTCACCTCCGTGTATGCCCAGATGGGCCGCACCGTGCACACCGACAAGACCCAAGGCGATGACAACGCCATCCTGATCCTGGAATTCGCCAACGGCGTGACGGCGATGGCGGAGGAAAGCTGGACGAAGATGGGGGGCATGGATGACCGCGCCGAGGTGCATGGCTCCAAGGGCGTGGCCTATGCCGATCTGCTGCACGGCAACGCCATCGAGACCTACAGCGCTGTGGGCTACGACTATGCCGTGGAGAAAGCCGGCGCCACGACGGGCTGGACCTTCACGATCTACGAGGAAATCTGGAACTACGGCTTTGTCCACGAACTGGCCCATTTTGTGGATTGCGTTCAGAATGACAAGCCGCCGCTGGTCACCGGCGAGGACGCCCGCGCGGTGCTCGAAGTGATCTTTGCGGCCTACGCCTCGGCCGGCACCGGCCGCAAGGTATCCTTGCCGTTTGTCACCGACGCCGCCAAGCCGATTGACTTGTGGCGCCGCCCGGCTACCGGAAAACAATAACTCGCATTATGGATAGATCGGACCGATTCTTCCCCGGAGCGGAACGTGTAAACGTTCCGAAAGTGGCCGGAACCGTTACCCCGCTTCGCAGGGCTACGCAGGGCAAGCCGGTTCCGCTCCAAGCAAATCTATAATGCGAGCAGGATAAACTGGATGGATATGCATAGCGCACCCCAGGCGTGGCTGTCCGAAGTCTTTTGCTCCGTGCAGGGCGAGGGGCCGCTGCTCGGTGTCCGGCAGATCTTCGTGCGGTTTTTCGGCTGCCACCGGCAGTGCGCGTTCTGTGACACCCTTGCTTCACAGGGCGCGCGTGCGCCGGTCACGTTTGCCGTTCGGACGGCTGAGGGTCGCGGCGGAGCCGACCGCCGGCCGAACCCGGTCCGGCCGGCGGACCTGGTCCAACTGTGCGCGGAACTGGACCAGCCGCGCGGCCGGCTGCATTCGATCTCGCTGACCGGCGGCGAGCCGCTGCTGCAGGCGGACTTTCTGTGCGCGGCGCTGCCGTTGCTCAAGCGGCGCGGCTGGAAGATCCACCTGGAGACGGCCGGCGACTGCGTGCGCGAACTGGAGCGGGTGCTGCCGTGGATTGATTATGTGACCATGGACATCAAGCTGCCTAGTGTCACCGGCGAACCGGGCCGCTGGCTGGCGCACCGCCGGTTCCTGGCGGGCTGCGTGCGGGCCGGCCGGAAGACGGCGGTGAAGGTGATCGTCAGCCGGGAAACCAGCGAGGCGGAACTGCGCCGCGCGGCGGCGCTGGTGGCGGAGGTTGCGTCACGGGTCACGCTGGTGCTGCAGCCGGCCGCGCCGGTGGGACGCGTCGCTGCGCCGCGGCCGGAGCAACTCCTGCAGTGGCAGGCGCTGGCCCTGGAAACCGGCCTGCGCGACGTGCGCGTGATCCCGCAAATCCACAAGTTGATGGGACAGCACTGAAGGAACGGCAAGAAGAAGCAGCGGATGGTAACTACGAAACACGCGAAAGGCGCGAAATTCGGATCTGCCAGGCACGGCAGGTCGGACACGGCGACGGAGCGCCGTGGCTACAGTGAAGATTAATTCGATTCTGATGATAATCCTTCTGCTCTTTTTTCGCGTATTTTCGCGCATTTCGTAGTTAAATATTCTTTCATTCTTGTTGTAAGGAGTGCTCCCGTAGATGCCGAACGAAAAACCCAAAGCCGTGGTGCTGCTGAGCGGCGGGCTGGATTCCGCCACGACGCTGTATATGGCCCGGCGCGACGGCTACACGCTGCACGCGCTGTCCTTTCGCTACGGCCAGCGGCACAGCCATGAACTGGCCTGTGCCGCGCGCGTGGCGCAGGCGGCCAGCGTGACGCAGCATGTGGTGCTGGACATTGATTTGAGGAAATTCGGCGGCTCGGCGCTGACCGCCGATCTCGCCGTGCCCAAGCACCGCTCCGCGGCTGCCATGGCCGGGGGGATTCCGGTCACCTACGTGCCGGCCCGCAACACGATCTTCCTCTCGCTGGCGCTGGCCTGGGCGGAGAGCCTGGGCGCGGCGGACATTTTCATCGGCGTCAATGCGTTGGATTATTCGGGCTATCCGGATTGCCGGCCGGAGTTCATCGCCGCGTTCGAGCGCCTGGCCAATCTGGCGACCAAGGTGGGCGTGGAAGGCCGGCTGCGGCTGCGCATCCACGCGCCCCTGATCGGGATGACCAAGGCGGAAATCATTCGCACGGGCCGCGATCTGGGGGTGGATTACAGCCTGACCAGCAGTTGCTATGATCCCGCGCCCGACGGTCGGGCCTGCGGCGCGTGCGACGCCTGCCAATTGCGCGCCAAGGGCTTTGCCGAGGTCGGTCGGCGTGATCCCGCCGGGCCGCCGGCCCCAGATGAAGGATGAAGAATATTTCATCTGTGGATTATATTCCGACTATTCTGTGTCCTCCTCTTACCTCCGTGACCTCTGTGGTATATTTTGCATCTCATTAAAGGAAGACCTTATGGAAATATTCAAGATCGTCCGTTTTGAAGCCGCGCAACGGCTGCCGCACGTGCCGCCGGAACATCCCTGCGCGCGGCTGCACGGGCACAGCTACCGCCTCGAGGTCTATGTCGCCGGTCCCGTGGATCCGCACCTGGGCTGGGTGATGGACTTTGGCGACCTCCGCCAGGCGCTCCAGCCAATTTTACAGCAACTCGACCACCGCTGCCTGAACGACATTCCGGGCCTGGAAAATCCCACCAGCGAGCATATCGCCCGCTGGATCTGGCAGCGGCTGAAACCCACCCTGCCGCTGCTCAGCCGGATTGTGATCCGGGAGACCGAAACCTCCGGCTGCATCTACGACGGCCGGGATTGAACTTCTGCTACCGCGGATGGCTGGCGGTGACGCGGAGCGCGATGCCGCCGCGGGGGGTGAAGTCGCCGGTGACGGTGGCCCGGCGCGGCCGGCACGTCTGGACCAGATCGTCCAGGATGCGGTTGACGATGGCTTCGGCAAAGGCGCCGTACTGGCGGTACGCGCCGAGGTACAGCTTCAACGCCTTGCTTTCCACACAGCGCCGGTGCGGCACGTATTCGATCACGATGTGCCCGAAATCCGGCTGGCCCGTCACCGGGCAGATCGAGGTGAACTCCGGGCAGTCGAGGCGGATGGTGTAGTCCCGTCCCGGCTGGGGGTTGGGAAAGGTTTCCAGCCGCGCCTGGTCGGGGGCGGTGGGGTAGGGCTGCCGGCTCCGCTGGAGCAGCGTCAACTCCGCATAAGGTTTCGCCGCGCTGTGCCGCGTCATGCGCCCTCCGCTGTAGACTCTGATGGCGGGGCAGTATAGCCGGAAAAATCGCCATTTCCAGCCTTTTGATGAATTCCACGGGCGCCTACCCAGAGCGGCTGCATGAAGACGCTCTTCGTTTCTTGACAAGTAAGGCAATCGATGCCTTAATTTCCCGCATCCGACTGAATCCAAACAAAAAATCACAAACTTCCCCTATGATGAACTTGAAACAATTCGAAGTCTGGTTCGTCACCGGCAGCCAGCATCTTTACGGCCCGGAAACGTTGAAGAAAGTTGCCGAACATTCGCAGAAAATTGCCAAGGCGCTCAACGCCGCGCCCGCGATTCCGGTGAACGTCGTGTTCAAGCCCGTTCTCGTCACGCCGGAGGCGGTAACGGAACTTTGCCAAGCCGCGAACAACGCCGCCCAGTGCATCGGCCTCATGACCTGGTGCCACACATTTTCGCCGTCGAAAATGTGGATCAACGGTCTCAAGCAGCTCCGCAAGCCGGTGGCGCATCTGCACACGCAATACAACCGCGACATTCCATGGGCCACGATTGACATGGATTTCATGAACATGAACCAGGCTGCGCACGGCGATCGCGAACACGGCTTCATCTGGAGCCGGATGCGTTTGAACCGCAAGGTGGTCGTCGGCTTCTGGCAGGAAAAATCCACGCAGGAAAAACTCGGCGCCTGGACGCGTGCCGCCGCCGCCTGGGCCGACTGGCAGACCGCGAAATTCTGCCGCTTCGGCGACAATATGCGCGAAGTGGCCGTGACCGAAGGCGACAAGGTGGCCGCCCAGATGAAATTTGGTTTTGCCGTCAACGGCTACGGGGTCGGCGATTTAGTGCAACGCGTCAACGCCGTTTCGGAAAGACAAATTGACGCGCTGGTCAAAGAATACGAAGACACTTACGAAATGGCCGCCGACCTGCGCCAGGGCGGCCCGCGCCACCCATCGGTCCGCGCCGCCGCGCGCATCGAACTGGGCCTGCGCGCGTTTCTCACGATCGGCGGATTCCAAGGATTCACCACGACGTTTGAAGATTTGCACGGTCTCGTCCAATTGCCCGGCCTCGCGCCCCAGCGCCTCATGGCGGACGGTTACGGTTTCGCCGGCGAAGGCGATTGGAAGACCGCCGCGCTCGTCCGCGCCATGAAAGTCATGTCGTCCGGCCGCAAGGGTGGCGCGTCGTTCATGGAGGATTATACCTATCATTTGCGGCCGGGCCACAAACTCGTCCTTGGCGCGCACATGCTGGAAATTTGTCCAAGCATCGCGGCTGGCCGGGCGTCGTTGCAGGTGCATCCGCTCGGCATCGGCGGCAAGGCCCAGCCGGCACGTTTGGTTTTCAACACGCCCGCCGGCCCGGCGCTGAATGCGGCGCTGATGGATTTTGGCAACCGCTTCCGTTTGCTCATCAACGAAGTGGATGTCGTACCGCCGGAACAGCCGATGCCGAAACTGCCGGTGGCGCAGGCGGTGTGGCAGTGCCGCCCGAATTTCGAGGACGCGTGCGCCGCGTGGATTTATGCGGGCGGCGCGCATCACACCGGCTTCAGCCCGGCGGTCACGACGGAAATGCTCGAAGACTTCGCGGCGATGGCCGGACTTGAAACGGTCGTGATTGATGCCGACACGAAGATGCGCGCGTTCAAACAGGAACTCGTCTGGAACGAGGCCGCCTACGGGTTGAAGAGCGGCTGGGTTTCCTGAATAAAGCACCACTCGATGGGCACGCGTTACACCATCGGTCTTGATTACGGCACGAACTCGGTTCGTACGCTCATCGTCAATGTCGCCAACGGCGCGGAAGTGGCCACGGCCGTGTGGACGTACGCGCACGGCACACAGGGCGTGATTTTGTCACGCGACCCGAACCTCGCGCGCCAGCATCCGCGGGATTATGTCAACGGCGCGGAAATCACCATCCGGCAGGCGCTCGCCGCGGCGCATAAAGCCGTCAAAGGTTTCAACGCCGCGCAGGTCATCGGCATCGGCGTGGACACGACCGGCAGCACACCGTTGCCCGTGGACGCACAAGGCCAGCCCCTGGCGTTCCAGAAAAAATTCGCGCACCATCCCGCCGCGCTGGCGTGGCTGTGGAAAGATCACACCGGCGTCGCCGAGGCGGCCGAGATCACCGCGCTGGCTCAAAAAATTCGTCCGCAGTACCTCGCCCAGTGCGGCGGCACTTATTCGAGCGAATGGTTTTGGAGCAAGGTTCTGAAATGTCTCCGCGCCGCGCCGGCCGTGTTTAACGCCGCGCAGGCGTGGATTGAACTTGCGGATTTCGTGCCGGCCGCGCTCACCGGCACGCTCGCGCCCGGCCAATTCACCGCCGGCGTCTGCGCCGCCGGTCACAAGGCGATGTGGAACGCGCAATGGGGCGGCTATCCCGACGCGGCCTTTCTCGCAAAACTAAACCCGAAACTCGCGCAACTGCGTTCACGCCTCACGCCGCGCGTGCATTCGATTGATCGCGCCGCAGGCGGTCTCACTCCGGCCTGGGCGGAGAAAACCGGTTTGACCGCGGGTATTCCCGTCGCCGTCGGCGCGTTCGACGCCCATCTCGGCGCGGTCGGTTCCGGCGTTGCGCCGGGAACGCTGGTGAAAATCATCGGCACCAGCACCTGCGACATTGCGATTTCGCCGAACACAAAAAAACTCGCGGACGTGCCCGGTCTCTGCGGCATCGTGGATGGCAGCGTGCTGCCCGGTTACTTCGGCCTCGAAGCCGGCCAGTCGGCGGTGGGCGATATTTTCAACTGGTGGGTGAGTTACATCCAGCCGCATGGTGAAGAATATTCGCACGAGACGCTGGGTGCGGCGGCGATGAAGTTGAAGCCGGGCGAATCAGGATTGCTCGCGCTCGACTGGAACAACGGCAATCGCACCATTCTCGTGGATCAGCGGCTCACGGGACTGCTGGTCGGTCAGACGCTCTACACGACGCCGGCGGAAGTTTACCGCGCGCTGATCGAGGCCACGGCCTACGGCGCGCTGACCATTATCAACCGGTTCGAGGAATACGGCGTGAAGATAGACGATGTGGTGAACTGCGGCGGCATCGCGGAAAAAAGCGCCCTGACCATGCAGATTTATGCCGATGTGACGGGCCGGCCCATGAAGATTTCGCGTTCAGCGCAGACCTGCGCGCTCGGTGCGGCCATGGCCGCCGCCGTCCTCGCCGGGGCGCACACGGATTTCGCCGCGGCACAGAAAAAGATGACGGGCTTGAAGCCGAAAATTTACCAACCAAACCCGAAGGCGCACGCGCTTTATCAGGAGCTTTATGCGCTTTACAAGGAATTGCACGACGCCTTCGGCACGCGGGCATGGAACGGCAATCTTTACGGCGTGATGAAGAAGCTGATTGAAATCCGCATCCGCATCCGCAGATAATTTCTCCATGCTTGAAAAATTGAAAGCTGAAGTCTGCCAGGCGAATTTGGATTTGGTCGCGAAAGGCCTGGTCATCCAGACGTGGGGCAACGTGAGCGGCCTTGACCGCGAGCGCGGCCTGATGGTCATCAAACCCAGCGGCGTGCCTTACGACGGCCTGCAACCGGAACACATGGTCGTCGTCGCGCTCGCGGACGGCCACGTAGTCGCGGGCCATCTGAAGCCGAGTTCCGACACACCGACCCATCTGGTTTTGTATCGCGCGTTTCCGTCCATCGGCGGCGTGGTGCACACGCATAGTCTTTACGCGACGGCGTGGTCGCAGGCTTGTAAAGCGTTGCCGAGCTATGGCACG
>CAIQIC010000522.1 GCA_903871765.1 uncultured Lentisphaerota bacterium | reverse complement strand
CGTCCAGCAACTCGGCTCCATCTACGAAGGCCTCCTGGAACATCACTTCTCCCGCGACGAAACGGGCGCGCTTGTTATCCTTAACGACAAGACCGAGCGCAAAGCCACCGGCACCTACTACACACCCGACTACATCGTGAAATACATCGTCGAGCATACCGTCGGCTCTCTCCTCGCCGAAATCGAGAACAATCCCGACGTTAAAGCCGGTAAACCAAACGCCTTCGCCGATGCCGTTCTCACCCTCAACATACTCGACCCCGCCATGGGCAGCGGACATTTTCTCGTGGATGTCACCATCCATATTGCCGACGCCATCGCCTATCACCCCACCACCACGGCTGTCGCTGAAAAAGACGAAGACGAGCAGGCCTACTGGCGGCGGCGCGTCGTCGAAACCTGCATCTATGATGCTACAAGCGGGACGGCTGGCCGGCGGCCGGCGAAACGATGGGCGAGGCGGCGGGGTCGAACGGGTTGGTACGCAGGGCCAGCGAGAAGAGGTAGGGATACTGATCTTTGATGTAGCGCAGGTGATCAAGCCATTGCGCAACCAGCAGGCGGTAAACGCGCAGGGCATCGCCGTTGAGATGCGCTTGATCGCTGGCCGGCAGGAGTGCCAGGTTGGTCCGGTGCGCCAGTTCGTCCTCCAGATGAAACACGGCGCTGAGCAGATCTGTAAACCGTTCATGCTCCAGCAGCGCAGGGTTGGTGAACAGGGCCGCCAGAAATCCACGCTCGCCGGCCAGCAGGGTTTTCAAAGCCTCCAACTCGGCCGGCGGCAGGACGACCTCGCCGGAGTGACTTTGCAGTTGGGCGGCGGCTTGCTTCCACTCGCGTTCGGTCCAGTTATCGGCCACGTGCAAAGCCACGCCGATCACGCCCGCGCCGGCATCGCACCGCGCCAACGTGGCCAGCAGGCGGCTGCCCAGTTCGCCGAAAAAGACGCCGATGACCATGTTTAGTTTCTGCCGGCGCCCGCGCTGTTCGCGGCCGGCCATGACCAACTCCGTGACATTGGCGATCAGCCCGAGAAACGCGCCCACGCCGAGGATGATGATAACGACCGCCAGCGTCCGTCCGGCCGCCGTCACCGGATACACATCGCCATAGCCCACGGTGGTGATGGTGACGATGGTGAAATACAGCGCGTTGCCCAGCGACCAACCTTCCAGCCAGCAGAAACCCAGCGTGCCCAGCAGCGTCAGCAGCACCAGCCCCGCCAGAAAGAAGCGGGTTCTAAACCGCGCATCGCTCAACGTCATACATCACTTCCCGGCTTTTTCCACCTTGGCCCAGGTGTCCCGCAGAGGCAGGGTGCGGTTGAAGACCGGGGCGCCGGGGCGGCTGTCGACGGTGTCGGCGACGAAATAGGCGACGCGCTCGAACTGGAACTTTTCGCCGGGTTGGGCGTCCGCCACCGCCGGCTCGGCGTAGGCGGTGACCTGCTCCAGCGAGTGCGGGTTGAGGAAGGTCTTGAAGTCCTGCTCCTGCCCGTCCGGCTCCGGCACCGTGAAGAGGCGGTCGTAGAGCCGCACCGTCACCGGCTTGGCGTGCGGGGCGCTGACCCAGTGGATCGTACCTTTCACTTTCAGCTCCGCGGTCGGCGGCGACCAGCGGCAGACGACGTTGCGCACCTCGCCGGCGGTATTCTTCTCGACGCGCGTGCAGGTGAGGAACCCGGCGTTGCGGATGCGGACGGAGCCGCCGGGCGTGAGGCGGAAGTACTTCGGCGGCGGCGCTTCCATGAAGTCGTCGGACTCGATCAGCAGCTCGCGCGAGAACGGGACCTGCCTCGTGCCGGCGGCGGGATCCTCGGGGTTGTTCTGCGCTGCGACGGTCGCGGGCAGATTTTCCGCGTTTTCGATGGTGACCTTGAGCGGCTTGAGCACGGCCATGCGGCGCAACGCGATCTGGTTGAGGTCCTCGCGGATGCAGTGCTCCAGCAGCGCCACGTCGGTCAGGCTGTTGAATTTGGTGACGCCAACGATCTCGACGAAGGTGCGGATGGCGGCGGGCGTGTAGCCGCGGCGGCGCAGGCCGCACAAGGTCGGCATGCGCGGATCGTCCCAGCCGCTGACCAGCTTCTCCTCGACGAGTTCGAGCAGCTTGCGCTTGCTCATCACCGTGTAGGTCAGGTCGAGCCGCGCGAATTCGTTCTGATGCGGCCGGGTGGTCGTGCTGTCTTCGAGATTCTCGATCACCCAATCGTAAAGCGGGCGGTGTACCTCGAACTCGATCGAGCAGAGCGAGTGCGTCACGCCCTCGAACGCGTCCTCCAGCGGATGCGCGAAGTCATACATCGGATAGACGCACCACTTGGCGCCGGTGTGCGGGTGTTCCGCGTGCAGGATGCGGTAGATCACCGGGTCGCGCAGGTGGATGTTGGGCGACGCCATGTCGATTTTCGCGCGCAGGCACAGCTCGCCTTCCTTGAACTCGCCGGCCTCCATGCGGCGGAACAGGTCGAGGCTTTCGGCCGGCGGCCGGTTGCGCCACGGGCTTTCCTTGCCCGGCCGCGTCGGCACGCCGCGGTAGTCTTTCCACTCCTCCTGCGGCACGGCGCAGACGTAGGCCTTGCCGCGCTGGATCAGCGACTCGGCGAAGGCATACATCTGGTCGAAGAAATCCGACGCGTGGTACAGGTGCCCGCCCCAGTCAAAACCGAGCCAGCGCACGTCCTCCTGGATGGCGTTGATGTACTCTAGCTCCTCCTTGACCGGATTCGTGTCGTCCATGCGCAGATGGCAGCGGCCGCCGTATTCCTGCGCCATGCCGAAGTCAATGCAGATGGCCTTGGCATGGCCGATGTGCAGGTAGCCGTTGGGCTCCGGCGGGAAGCGCGTGACCACCCGGCCGCCGTTGCGCCCCGCGGCGATGTCGGCTTCGATGATCTGCCGGATGAAATGTTTGTTCGTCGCCGGCGCGGCCGCCGGCGTGGCGCTGTCGGTTGTCGTCATGCTCAAAGCTCCTGGCCGGGCGCTGGCGCGTGCGCGCCGGCCGCGGCCTAAAACAGCCCCATGTTGCCCGTTTCCGGCCGAAAGAAAATGAAAATCGTGGAGTCGCGGGCACATATCCGTTCTTGCTCATCGCTTGCTCACTCAAAGTACGTCGGGCATTCCTGCCCGACTAGGTCAGGCAAGAATGCCTGACCTACTGACGTTTACACCCTGATCGCACAAAGAAAGAAAAGCGTCCTAGAGCCCAGGCAAGCCAATTGACACTTGCCGGTCGAATCCAGAGCGTCTAGCATGGATCATCTACGTAGGGGACGGACGATGAAACCATTTTTGAAAATTGCCGGCTTGGTCGTGGCGGGACTGGTGATCGTCGTGCTGCTGTTCAGCGGGCTGATCATCAAGGGGGCGGTCAATCGCGCGGGGCCACGGCTGCTGGGCGTGCCCGTGCAGGTCCAGAGCGTCAAGCTCTCGCTACTGCGCGGGCATATGACGTTGCGCGGCCTGCATGTGGGCAATCCCGCCGGATACAAGACGGCGAGCTTGTTCGACCTGCGGACGCTGGAGGTGGATCTCGACGTGCTCTCGCTCCTCAAGAAAACCGTGATCATCCGGGAGATCCGGATCGAGGCGCCGGAGATCACCTACGAACGCGGGCTGAAGAATAGCAATATCGGCGCCCTGCAGGCACAACTCAACCCGCCGGGCGCCGCGGCCACGCCCGCAGCAGCGCCGCCCGCCGTCCAGGATAAAACCGGCGGCAAAAAGGTCATCATCAAAAAGTTGACCATCACCGGCGCCAAGGTCAAAGCCTCCATCACCATGCTGGGCGGCCAGACGCTGAGCCTGCCGTTGCCGCCCATCACCCTGCATGACATCGGCGGCGGGGAAGAAAACAAACAGGGCGTCGCCTTTGCCACCGCCATTAACGATATCCTGAACGCCATCTTGGCGGGCGTCAGCCAAGTGATCACAGGGGTGGGCGGTGTCGCGGCAGACGGCGTCAAAGCGGCGGGGGATGGCTTAAACAAGCTGGGCGATGGTCTGGGTAAGGCCCTGGGGGGCGCGGCCGGTCTGTTCAAAAAGAACGCCGAACCGCCGCCGCAGAAATAAGTCCTGTACGCTGAAGGACAAAGCATGCCGATCATGGTGAATGGCAGGGCGCTGGCGGTCAGTGACTGGCAGCGCGAGCTGGACAATGTGCGGCGGACGCATCCGGACTGGCCCGAGGAGCACGTCCTGGCGCGCGTCCGGGAAAGCGTGATTGAATGGGCGCTGATCCGCCAGCAGGCCGAACAGTTCGGCGGTCCGGTGCCGGCCGAGGCCGTGAACGCCGCCTTCGCGAACCTGATGGACCAGCAGGACGGCCAGCCCGAGGGCCGCCGCGCACCCGGCCTGTCGGACGCCGACGAGCAGCGGATCAAGACGGAGCTTGAACAATCGCTGCGCGTGACCCGCTTTCTGGAGGACCTGACGCGCCATGTCCCGCCGCCCGCCGAGGAAGCCGTGGCCGCCTTTTTTACGGACAACCAGGCCGAGTTGGTCGAACCCGAAAAAGTCCACGCCGCGCATATCGTCCGCCGTCCCGCCAACGCGGCAGCGGCGGTCCAGGCGCTGACCGCGCTCAGCGCGTTGCGCCGCCGGTTGCTGGCGGGCGAGGACTTCCTGACCACCGCCGCCCAAGCGGCGGAGAACCGCGACGAAAATCCAGACTTGGGTTTCCTGGCGCCCGGCGACCTGCCACCGGAGTTCGAGACCGTGGTCTTCGCACTGAAGGACGGCGAAATCTCGCCGATCTTCCAGACGGGCTTCGGCTACCACCTCGCCACCGTGCTGGAACGGGCCCCGCCGCGTCCGCGGACGCTCGACGAGTGCCGGGTTGAAATCCGGGAGCGGCTGCACACGGAGCTGAAGGACGACAGCATCGGCCGGTGGGTGGATGCCCAGAAATCGGTTGCCCGGATCGTCCTGCAGGAGTAAACACAGCGGGTCGCCCGGTCCGGCGGCAAGCGCCAACATTCGAAATGAGGAGCACACCATGAACAGCGACCAGGTTAAAGTCGGCTACGAGCGCGCCCCGCACCGCAGCCTGCTGCGGGCGACGGGGCTGGATGCGGCGGCGATCAACAAGCCGTTCATCGCGGTCTGCAATTCCTATACCGACATCATCCCCGGCCACGTGCACCTGCGCAAGGTGGCGGACCTGATCAAGAAGGAGATCGTCAAAGCCGGCGGCACGCCGTTCGAGTTCAACTGCATCGGCATCTGCGACGGCATCGCCATGGGCCACGCCGGCATGAAGTACTCGCTGCCCAGCCGCGAGCTGATCGCCGACGGCGTCGAGACCATGGCGCGCGCCCACGCCTTCGACGCCATGATCTGCATCCCGAACTGCGACAAGATCGTCCCCGGCATGATCATGGGCGCGCTGCGCGCGAACATCCCGACCATCTTTGCCAGCGGCGGGCCCATGCTGGCCGGCAAGCTGCCGGACGGCCGCGCGGTGGACCTGATCAGCGTGTTCGAGGGGGTGGGGGCCTTCAAGGCGGGCAAGCTCAGCGAGCAGGAACTGGAGGCCATCTCGTGCGCCGCCTGCCCGGGGCCGGGGTCGTGTTCCGGCATGTTCACCGCCAACTCGATGAACTGCCTGTGCGAGGCGATCGGCCTGGCGCTGCCCGGCAACGGTACAATCCCCGCCGTGGATCCGCGCCGGCGCAAGCTGTGGCGCAAGGCCGCGCACCGCGCGGTCGAACTGGTGCAGGAAAATCTGCGGCCGCGCGACATCGTCACGCAGGATGCGCTCGACAACGCCTTCGTACTCGACATGGCCATGGGCGGCAGCACAAATACGATCCTGCATGCGCTGGCCATCGCGCACGAAGCCGGCATCGCCTACGACCTCGACCGCATCAACAACCTGTCCAAGCGCACGCCGAACATCTGCAAGGTCTCGCCGTCGTCGGCCTATCACATGGAAGACGTGGACCGGGCGGGCGGCATCAGCGCCATCCTGAAGGAGATCAGCCGCGTGAAGGGCCTGCTGAAAATCGGCACGCCGACCGTCACCGGAAAATCGCTGGGCCGGAACTTCGTCCGCGCCCAGACGCACGACCAGGCGTGCATCCGGCCCATCGAAAACGCCTACAGCCCGGAAGGCGGCCTGTTCATCCTGCGCGGCAACCTGGCGCCCGAGGGGGCGGTGATCAAGGCAGCCGGCGTGGATCCCCGGATGCTCCGGCATACCGGTCCGGCGGTGATCTTCGAGTCGCAGGAGGACGCTTGCGCCGGCATCCTGGCCGGGCGGGTCAAGGCCGGCGACGTGGTGGTCATCCGCTACGAAGGCCCGCAAGGCGGCCCCGGGATGCAGGAGATGCTCGCCCCCACCAGCTACATCATGGGGCAGGGTTTGGGCGACCAGGTGGCGCTGATCACCGACGGCCGCTTCAGCGGCGGCACGCGCGGCGCCTGCATCGGGCATGTGTCGCCCGAGGCCGCCGAGGGCGGACCCATCGGCCTGCTGCGCGATGGCGACATTATCGAGATTGATATTCCGGCGCGTACATTGCACGCGCAGGTCAGCGAGGCCGATTTTACCGCGCGTCGGGCGGCGTGGCAGGCGCCGGAACCGCGCTTTACCACCGGCTGGCTGGCCCGCTACGCCAAGATGGCCTCCAACGCCAGCTCCGGGGCGGTGCTGAAAAAACCGGCTTGAGATCACAGGCGGCGGGTTACAGGCTCATGGTAGGGGCATCTGCGGCGGTGCTGCGGATCAGTGTGACAGGATGCTATGTGCCAGCAGGCCATAGGCGATCAGGGCCGCAGTGCAGAGCAGGCCGAACTGTAGATTGAACTGCGCCGTGGCGCCGTCGAGCGTGACGAAGTCCATCGGTTGCGCCGGCGCGGCCCGGCGCAAGGCTTTGCGCCAGCAGCGGAGCGCGGCGGGCAGCGCCAGCAGGATCATGGCGAAGGTCCACGGCAGGCCGAGCGCTGCCGCGGGCTGCATCAGGCCCCACACCACCAGGGCGCTCACGATCAGGAACGGCGCAAAGAGCAGGGTGCCGTAATACCCCAGCGAGCCGCGGTCGCCCAGCAGCCGGGCGATGGTGTGCACGTCTTTTTCGCCATCGCCGGCGATGTCGCGCCAGTTGTTGGCATGCAGAATCCCGATCACCAGCAGCGCCATCGGCACGGCCCAGATGGCCGGCGCCCAGGCCGGCCGGCCCGTTTGGACCGTCCACGCCCCCAACGAGCCCAGGATGCCGAAATCGAGAAAGACCGCGAGATCGCCCAGTGCGTGATACTTGAGCGCCACCGGCGGCGTCGTGTAACAGACGCCGATCAACAGGCCCGCACCGCCGATGAGCCACAGCGCCGCGCCGACGCGCCACGCCAGCAGTGCGCCCAGCGCCGCGCCCAGCGCCAGCAGCACGCCGGCGCCGGCCAGCGCCTGACGCGGCGTCAGCCAGCCGCGCGCGACGGCTCCGGTGACCGGCGTCACCTGCGCATCGAGGCCGTACCGGAAATCATAGACGTCGCTCAGCACGTTCGCGCCGGAATGCAGCGCCATCATCGCCACCAGCGCCGCCAGCGCCGGCAGGGGCTGAAATGTGGCCCCGCCGAGCACGTAGGCGGCGGTCGTGCCGAAGATCACCGGCATGGTCGAAGCCGGCAGGGCGAAGGGGCGGATGGCGACCAGCCAGGTTTTCAGCCAGCCGGGTTGGGTGGTGTCAGCGTTCATTAATTGTCTTTCTTAGAATCCGCTCACCAGATCACCTGAGCTCCATAGGCGTGGAACATCGCATCCGCGGTCACCACCGGCAGCTTCTCAACCAGGGCCTGACACACCAACAAACGGTCAAAGGGGTCGCGGTGATGGAGGGGCAGGGTCGCGACGCGGGCAGCGTGTTCCCACTCGACGGGCAGCAGTTGAAGGCCCGCCTGCATCTTTTCGGCGATATAGATTTCCAGCGGCTCCGGGAGGGACAACCTTCCCAGGCGCAGCTTGATGGCCATCTCCCATACGCTGGCCGCGCTCAACACCAGTTCCGCCCCGGCCCGTTCCATCGCCCGCTGCGCCGACGGACTCAACCGCTTGTCCCCCGCCACGAACCAGAGAAAGGCGTGGGTGTCGAGCAGCAACCTCACTGCGTGTACTCCTGGAAATCAGCCAGGGGGGCGTCAAAGTCCGCGCTGACCGTCACCCGCCCGCGATCGCAGCCGAAGACCGGGCGATGCTGCGTGCTCTTCGCCGGGCGCAACTCGGCCACCGGCCGGCCGCGTTTCGTGATGCAAAATACCTGCCCCATCTGCACTTTTCCCAGCAGGGCGGACAAGTGCGTCTTGGCCTCAAAGGCACCGATGGACAACGTTTTCATATAAACTAGTCTACTGAACCAGTCTGATTTGTCAAGGCCCTGATCAGGCCCCCGGCGCGGCCGGCCGCGGGGGACAGATGGAGGCGGCGAAGTCGGTTTGGGCGGTGAGGCGTTCGACCGCGGCCGCGATCAGCCGGGCGGCGCTGACGGCATCGTCCAGGCTGACCATTTCGTTCGGGCTGTGCATATAGCGGTTCGGCACGCTGACCAGCGCGGTGGCCACGCCGGCGCGCGTGAGCTGGATTTCGTTGGCGTCCGTGCCCGTGCCGCGCGGTTCGGCGACGATCTGATGCGGAATCCTGCTCTTTTTCGCGGTCGCCACCAGCAGGTCGAACAGCACCGGGTTCACGTTCGCCCCGCGGGTGATCGTGGGCCCCCGGCCCAGCTTGATCTCGCCCAGCCGCTTCTGCTCCCCCTCCATGGAGGGAAAGTCCGTGGCAAAGTTGACGTCCACGGCGATGCCGACCTGCGGATCCAGGGCGAAAGCGCTGGTGGTCGCGCCGCGCAGGCCGATCTCCTCCTGCACCGTGGCCACGGCGATCACCTCGGCCGCGGGCTTGGATTTCGCCAGCAGGCGGGCGGCTTCCAGCACGACAAAGGCGCCGATCTTGTCGTCCATCGCGCGGGACACGCAGCGGCCGTTCATCAACTCGATCAGATCGTAGGCGATGGAACCGGGATCGCCGATCTCCACGACGCTCCGGGCCTGCCGCGCGTTCTGCGCGCCGATGTCAATCCACAGGTCGTCCAGCTTGGTCACCTTATCGCGTTCCTCGGGTTTGATCAGGTGGACGGGTTTCTTGCCGATCACCCCCAGAACCCGCCCTTTTTTGGTCCGGAGGCGGATGCGCTGACCCTGGAGGATTTGCGGATCCCAGCCGCCGATGGGGGCGAAGTGGAGGAAGCCCTTGTCGCTCACATGCGTGATTTGCACGCCGATCTCGTCCACGTGCCCCGCCAGCATGATGCGCGGGTGGCCGCCCCGGTTGAGGCGCGCATAGGTGTTGCCGTGCTGGTCACGCCAGACGTCCTTGGTAAACGTCCGCGCCTCGTCGGCCCAGACCTGGCCGGCCTCCTCCTCGAAGCCCGACGGGCTGATGGTGTCCATCAGCCGTTCCAGAAACTGACGTGCGACTTTGTCCATGATGACTCCCGCGCCGCGTGCCGGTGGCGGCGTCCCGCTGTGGCGGTCTTGTATACCACGCGCCGCCGGCCGCCGCGAGCGTTTTTCCCGTCGCCGGCGCGCGTTTCGCGTTGAATTTATCCGGCAAAACGCTACCGTGGGGCCATGAAAAAGACCAGCATGGCCGAGTTGATCCGTCAATTGATCGTGTTGTTCGGCGAGGACCCGCGGCGCGAGGGGCTGCGCAAAACCCCGGAACGGGTCGTCGAGGCGTGGACCGCCCTCACGCGCGGATACCATGAGGACCCCGACGCGCTCATCCGGTCCGCCACCTTCGAGGTTGAAGCCAACCACATGATCATCATCAAGGATATCGAGATCTTCAGCCTCTGCGAGCACCACCTGCTGCCGTTTTTCGGCCGGTGCCATATCGGCTATATCCCCAAGGGCCGCGTCCTGGGCGTCAGCAAGCTGGCGCGTCTGGCGGATCTTTACGCGCGCCGTCTGCAGTTGCAGGAGCGCCTGACCAACCAGATCGCCCGCGCGCTGATGGACCACCTCAAACCCGAGGGCGTCGGCGTGATCATCGAGGCGCGGCACCTGTGCATGATGATGCGCGGCGTGGAAAAGCAGAACTCCAGCATGATCACCTCCGCCATGCTTGGGAGCTTCCACGAGTCCAACGCCACGCGCAACGAGTTTCTGCAGTTGGTCGGCCACCACACCGCCGCGGCGTGAGGGATGGCCGGGGACGGGTGATCGGCTCTTGGTGGCATGGCGACCGGGCCCTCCGGCGCCGCCAGCCCCAGGGCCGCAACGTTTAGGTTTTCCGCTGTTTCCAGCGATTGGAGCGAGGGACGTGCCGAACAAACCGCAACGCGGCGTGGACTGGCGGCGCTATCAAAGCGCCATCGCGTTCGGCACGAACTTTGCCGTCGGCATGGCGGTGTTCACGCTGCTGGGCTACTGGGCCGACCGGTGGACCGGCGGCGGGTCGGTGTGGACGCTGACGGGCCTGTTTGCGGGCCTGGCCTATGGCGGCTATGAACTGTGGAAGGTGATCCGGGACCTGAACCGGCGGAATGGCCCAGATGACCAGGAGCACGGACAAAACGGGACCTGACGGCGGCGGCGTGCCGCCGGTCGTGGAATGGCTCGTGCTGCTGGCGGTGGCCGGCGCGGCGGCGGCCGGCCTGGTGCGCGCGCAGTTCGGACCGGGCCACGGCCGGGAAGTGGCGGCGGGCTGGGCGGTGACGGCGGCGTATGCGGCGGCGGTGGCGGCGATCAACCGCCGCGCGGTGGGCGGCACCATGGCGCAAGCCCTGGCTTGGGGCGTCGGGCTGAAAGCCGCGGGACTGGGTGGCTTGCTGGCGGCCGTGCTCATCGCTTGGAAAATACCCGGTCTTCATATACAATCCTTTCTGTTTACGGTGCTGTTGGGATCGGTGGCCGCCCTGGCGGGGGAAATCCGCGGGCTGTGGCGCCTGACCAACCGCCGCGGAAAATCATGAAATGACCCAGGCAGTGGACCAGGCGGCGGCGGATGGGCTGGCGGCCAAGGGCGCCGCGCTGCAGGAGTTCATCATGCACCACATGACGAACTCGCGGGAGTGGACGCTCCTGCCCTTCCTGAAGATCGAACTGCCGCCTTACCTGACGGTGCACGGGGTGATGCTGGTGATCGCCGCCGTGCTGTTGCTGCTGACCTTCGGCGCGCTGTACCGGAAACAGGACGCGGTGCCGCACGGGCTGACGAACCTGCTGGAAGTGCTGGTGCTGTTCATCCGCAACCAGATCGCCATTCAATTCCTGGGCGAAAAGGACGGCCGGCGGATGGCGCCGCTGTTCTGCAGTTTTTTCTTCTTCATCCTGTGCCTGAACCTGATGGGGCTGGTGCCGCTGTTCAGCGCGGCGACGGCGAACATCAACGTCACCGCCGCGCTGGCGAGCGTGACGCTGGCGTTCATGATCTTCGGCGGGATCTACAAGAACGGCCCGCTGGGCTTCTTCAAGGCGTTTGCCCCGCGCGGCGTGCCGTGGCCCGTGCTGGTCCTGCTGGTGCCGATCGAAATCATCGGCCTGTTCATCAAGTCGTTTGCGCTGACGATCCGTCTGTTCGCCAACAACCTGGCCGGCCATATCGTGATCTATGCGCTGCTCGGCCTGCTGACGATGTTCGGCCTGTGGGCGCTGCCGGCGGTGGGGCTCGCGCTGGGGCTGTATTTCCTGGAACTGCTTGTTTGTTTTCTGCAGGCGTATATATTCACCCTGCTTTCAGCCATTTTTATCGGGCAGGTATTTCAACCCGAGCACTAGGACGACAGAAAGGAAACGATCATGATGACATTGACAGGCTCTATCTCGACTATTGGCGTGGGCATTGTGACCATCGGCGCCGCCTATGGCATCGGCCGGCTGGCGGAGGCGGCCATGGAAGCCATCGCCCGGCAACCCGAGGCGGCACCCAAAATCCAGGTGAGCATGCTGATCGCGGCGGCGCTGATTGAAGGCGTGGCCCTGTTCGGTGCGGTGGTCTGCTTCCTGGCGAAGTAGACGCTGGCCGACCGCAGGCGGAAAGAGACCATGGCGGACCACGGGTCAACCCAGGCGACATTGGCGGTGCCGGGCCACGGCGGGGCCGAAGCCCCGCCGCCCAGCCTGGTGGCTCCGGATTACACCATGCTGCTCTGGGTGTGGGTGACGTTTCTGCTGTTCATGCTCATCCTCACCAAGGTGGCTTGGAAGCCGATCCTCGCCGCGCTGGACAAGCGCGAGGAAACCCTTCGCCAGTCGCTGGACAACGCGACGCGCCTCCGCGAGGAACTGGCGCAACTGGACCAGCGGCGCCATGCCGTCCTGGCTGAAGCCGAGCACAAAGCCCGCGAAATCCTTGGCGCGGCGCACCAGTCAGCCGGCCAACTGGCCGTGGACATCGGCAACCAAGCCCGCGCCGAGGCGCGCGACCTGGTCGAGAACGCACGGCGCGAAATCGCGGACGCCACGCAGCAGGCCCGCGTGGCCCTGCGCCGCGACAGCACCGCGCTGGCCATCGCGGCGGCTTCCAAGCTGCTGCAGGAAAACCTGGATGACGCGAAGAACCGGGCCCTGACCGAACAATTGATACGGAAGCTCGATGTCTAAAGTCCTTATAGCCCGCCGTTACGCCAAGGCCCTGCTGGAGTTGGCCGTGGAGCGGCAGTCGCTGGCGGCTGTGCGCGCGGACTTGCTGGATCTGGCGGCGTTCCTGCAGGCCTCGCCGGAGCTGGCCTGGCTGGTGCGCGCCAGCCCGCTGAACACGCTGGAGAAAGACCGCCGGCTGCGCGCCCTGTTCGCCGGCCGCGTGCAGCCGCTCACCTTCCAGTTCCTGCGCTTCCTCAATGCGCGGCACCGCCTCAGCCAGCTCGACACGCTGCTGGCCGTGTTCGAGGAACTGTGCGACGCGCAGGCCGGCGTCGTGCGCGTGCGGGTCACCAGCGCGCGTCCGCTGGTGGAAAACCAGTTGGCCGGGCTGCACGACCGCATCGCGTCCGCCCCGGCCCTGTTCGCCCTGGCGCGCGAGAAAAAACTGAAGCTGGAGCAACGGGTGGAGCCCGCGCTGCTCGGCGGCTTCAAGGTGCAGATCGGCGATTTCGTGCGCGATTTCAGCCTGGCCAGCCAGCTCGATCGGCTGCAGCAACATTGGCTCTACGCACCCATCAGCTAAGGACGCACCCATGGCCATTGATCTCAAACCGGAAGAAATTTCATCCATCCTGAAGCAGCAGTTGGCGGACTTTGACGTCGTCGGCTTGGCCTACGAGACGGGCATCGTACTGAGCGTCGGCGATGGCATCGCCCGCGTGAGCGGGCTGGCCCAGGTGATGGCCGGCGAACTGGTCGAGTTTGCCGGCGGCCTGATGGGCCTGGTCCTGAACCTGGAGGAGGACAACGTCGGCGTCGCCGTGCTGGGCGAGGACTGGTCGATCCGCGAGGGCGATCAGGTCAAGCGCACCAACCGCATCGCGTCCGTCCCGGTTGGCCCGACGCTGGCGGGCCGTATCGTGAACGGCCTGGGCCAGCCGATCGACGGCCGTGGGCCGCTGGCCACGCAGACATGGCGCCAGATCGAAGTCAAGGCGCCCGGGGTGATTGACCGGCAGGACGTCAAGGAGCCACTGCAGACCGGCATCAAGATCATTGATGCGCTCACGCCCATCGGCCGCGGCCAGCGCGAGCTGATCATCGGCGACCGCAAGACCGGCAAGACCACCCTCGCCGTGGACACGATCATCAACCAGCGCACCGAGGGCGTGCACTGCTTCTACGTCGCTGTGGGGCAAAAGCGGTCCACGGTGGCGCAAATCCACGAGACGTTGAAGAAATACGCGGCGATGGAGTACACCACCATCGTGGCCGCGACGGCCTCCGACCCGGCGCCCCTGCAGTTCCTGGCGCCGTACACCGGCTGCGCCATGGCCGAGTATTACCGCGACAGCGGCCGCCATGCGCTGATCATTTACGACGACCTGACCAAACACGCCCAGGCATACCGCCAGCTCTCGCTGCTGCTGCGCCGCCCGCCGGGCCGCGAGGCGTTCCCCGGCGACATTTTCTACCTGCACAGCCGGCTGCTCGAGCGCGCGGCCAAACTGAACGCCGCGCTGGGCGGCGGCAGCCTGACGGCTCTGCCCATTGTCGAAACGCAGGCCAACGACATTTCCGCCTACATCCCGACGAATGTCATCTCGATCACCGACGGCCAGATCTACCTCGAGGCCGACCTGTTCAACGCCGGCCAGCGGCCGGCGATGAATCCCGGCATCTCCGTGTCCCGCGTCGGCGGCGATGCGCAGCTCAAGGCCATGAAGCAGACCGCCGGCCTTCTGCGCCTGGATCTGGCGCAGTTTCGCGAGCTGGCGGCCTTTGTCCAGTTTGCCTCCGAGCTCGACCAGGCCACGCGGCGCCAGATCGATCGCGGCTACCGCCTGCTGGAAGTCATGAAGCAGGGCATCCAGACCCCCCTGCCGGTGGCCCAGCAGGTGGCCATCATCTACGCCGGTGTCAACGGTTACCTGGATGACCTACCCGTGCGGCGGATCAGGGCGTTCGAAGCCCATCTGCTGCAGATGCTGGAGGCCGCGCCGGACGATTTTATCAATCCCTTCAAGGCCACCCGGGCCATGACCGAGACGATGCAGGGCCTGCTGGACACCCTGCTGAAGAAGGTCAAGCGCGCCTTTTCAGGTTGATGCACGGCGGAAACGCCGGGGACGCTGAAGCATGCCGACGCTCAAGGATTACAACAAAAAGATCGCCAGTTTGCGCAACATGCACAAGATGACCCGGACCATGAAAATGGTCTCGGCCACCAAGTTCCGGCGCGCGCTCGAAGCCCAGGTCCGGCTGGCGCCGTACGCCGCCCAGCTCCAACACCTGCTGGGCTGTTTTGCCGATGACGCGCAGGCGGGGGTGCATCCGCTGTGCGCGGTCCGCCAGCCCGTGCGCCGCGTATTGCTGGTGATCGTCTCCTCGAACCGCGGTCTGTGCGGCTCGTTCAACCACGCTCTGCACCGGCTGGCGGACCGCTGGATCGAGGACAACAAGGACCGCTACGAAGCGCTTGACGCGGTCAGTTGCAGCCGCAAGGCCACCGCGTTCCTGCGGGGGCGGGTGCCGCTGCGCGCCAGCCACGAGGAGCTCACCGCCAGTCCGACGATGGCGGCCGCCGCGCGCGTGGCCGACGAACTCATGGGCTGGTTCCTGGACGGCGACTATGACGAGATTCACCTGGCGTACAATCATTTTGTGAACGCCATGACGCGCCGGCCGCGCCTGGAGGCGCTGCTGCCCATCGCCGATCTGCCGTCGGAAAACGACGGGTTCGTGTATGTGCCGTACCTCTTCGAGCCGCCCGCCGCGCCCCTGCGCGACATGCTCTTTCCGCGCGCCGTGCGGTTCAAAATGTTCTCCGTGCTGCTGGAGCATGCGGCCGGCGAGCACGGGGCGCGGATGACGGCCATGGATAGCGCCACCAAAAACACAGAGCGGCTGATGGACGAATTCACGCTCCTGCGCAACCGCGCGCGGCAGGCCGGGATCACCCGCGAGCTGATCGAGATCGTCACCGGCGCGGAAGCGCTCAAGGGGTAGGGGGTTGGGCTGGGGTCGGGGCAGGAGAGCATGGCGCTAAAAGCAGGACTTTTTTGGAGTGCGGCGGCTAGACGCCGCTTTTGGATTTGCAGAAAAAGCGCTTTCAAGCCAGCGCAGTTCAAGGCGCTTCGCGCGTAGGAATTTGGATAGAAGGACTTAATTTAGCGCCATTCGGAAACATGGGAGAACGGACATTGTCGTTGGAAGTTCGCAAGCGAATCGAGAGTTTGAACGCTTGGGCGTTTCAGATCGCCAAGGGTCTGGCCACGCGCCCTAAGGAGTCATGGTTATGAGCAGCGCACCCGCTACCGGCCGCATCACCCAGGTCCTCGGCGCCGTCGTGGACGTGGCTTTCCCGGCCGGCCAGTTGCCGAAGATCTTCACGGCCCTGAAGGTCACCAACCCGTCCATCAACGACAAGCCGTGGAACCTGACGCTGGAGGTCGCCCAGCACCTCGGCGACGATACCGTCCGCACCATCGCGCTGGACACGTCGGACGGGCTGGTGCGCGGCTTCGAGGTCAGCAACACCGGCGCCGGGCTCACCATGCCGGTCGGGCTGGAAACGCTGGGCCGGGTCATGAACCTGCTCGGCGATCCGATTGACGGCGGCGAACCCATCCCGACGACCCGCCGCCTGCCCATTCACCGTCTGGCGCCCGTGTTCGCGCAGCAGGCGGTCCAGCAGGCCATGCTGGTCACCGGTATCAAGGTGGTGGATTTGCTCGCGCCGTACAAGAAGGGCGGTAAAATCGGCCTGTTCGGCGGCGCGGGGGTCGGCAAGACGGTGCTGATCCAGGAGCTCATTCACAACATCGCCACCGAGCATGGCGGCTATTCCGTCTTCGCCGGCGTCGGCGAGCGCACCCGCGAAGGCACCGCGCTGTATCGGGAGATGAAGGAATCGGGCGTCATTGGCAAGACGGCGATGGTCTTCGGCCAGATGAACGAGCCACCGGGTGCCCGCGCGCGCGTCGCGCTCTCCGCCCTGACCATCGCCGAGTACTTCCGCGACGAAATGCGCCAGGACGTGCTGCTGTTCATTGACAACATCTTCCGCTTCACGCAGGCCGGCGCGGAGGTCTCCACCCTGCTGGGCCGGATCCCCTCCGCCGTCGGCTACCAGCCCACGCTGGGCACGGACATGGGCGAGCTGCAGGAGCGCATCACCTCGACCCGCAACGGCTCGATCACCTCCATCCAGGCAATTTACGTCCCGGCCGACGACTACACCGACCCCGCGCCGGCCACCACCTTTGCCCATCTCGACGCCACCACCGAGCTGTCGCGCCAGATCGTCGGCCTCGGCATTTATCCCGCCGTGGACCCGTTGACCTCGTCCTCCACCATCCTCGCGCCCGAAGTGGTTGGCGCCGAGCATTACCGCGTCGCGCAGGGCGTCAAGGAGATCCTCCAGCGGTACAAGGAACTGCAGGACATCATCGCCATCCTCGGCATGGATGAGCTGTCCGAGGCGGACCGGGTCACCGTCGCCCGGGCCCGCCGGATCCAGAAGTTTCTCTCCCAGCCCTTCCACGTCGCCGAACAGTTCATCGGCATGAAAGGCCGGTACGTGCAGTTGGAGGACACCATTCGCTCCTTCAAGGAAGTGCTCGAAGGCAAGCACGATGCCGTCCCCGAGCAGGCCTTTTACCTGGTCGGCCACATTGACGATGTGCTTGAAAAAGCGCGGACCATCCAGACGTGAGCGGCATGGCCCCCTCCTATTCCATCCAACTGCTGACGCCGGAGGGCAAGGCCCACGCAGGCAAAGCCATCTCCGTCGTCGCCCCCGGCGAACTGGGTTCCTTCGGCGTGCTCGCCCACCATCAGCCGATGATTGCCGCGCTCGCCGCCGGCGTGCTGAAGATCACCACGCCGGACGAGCGCCGGCTGGCCTTCGATATCGGCCCCGGCCTGCTCGAAGTCACGCCGGAGCACAATGTCGTCATCCTCACCGACGACGCCGCAACCGACGACGACGCGGCGACCTGAGGTCGCTGGCCACCCACCATACGCTGCCGCCTCCTTGGCGCGGAATGTGTCAATGTTCCGGATGAGCACACTTCTCGAAGTGTGCTCATGTTCGTCAGGCCGTGATGCTGTCGAATTCCGTGCATCATCCTCAGGAATTACGTGCTGTTCCCGGCAACGCTTCCCGTTCGCGGAAGACGGCTGGCCACTGTTGGGCGACCGTGCGGAATCGCTTTCCTCCGCCGTGCTGACCGCTGGCGTCGCTGCTGGCGAGGGATACCTGACGAGCTGCGCGCGAGCGGGGTCTATTCCGAATTATTGCTCGACGGTCCGGTTGCTGCTGATTACCCTGCCCACGTTAATTCCTGGTTGAAGCCGGACAAGACGGTGGCCCGCTGCACCGCGAAGCGCGGCACGGGTCGCCGTCCGCATTCGGCCGGGAGAACAGACGATGAAACTCGAATGCGCGGAAACGATCTCCGCGTCCAATGCCACGGAGACGGACATCCGGAAGGCGTTTGCGGATGATCAGGGACGGGGCGAATTCATCATCCTGTCCGAGGCGGAGGAAGTCTACATCCAGGCCTCCGGGGAAAGCAACGGACCCTACACGCTCGAATACCGGGAAGGCGATGCGCGCCGGCATTTCCAGTGCACCCGCGATCTGCAGAAGGGAGAAGTCGAAGCGGCCTTCCTGAAGTATCTGCAACGCGACGCAACATGGGAAAGCGCCTTCCTGTGGACGAAGTTGGAGGCCAAGCCGTGGTGGAAGTTCTGGTGAACTGATGACGAACCACGGCCGCTATGCGACGTCGCCATCCGCGCCGCACAGGCGGCCGGTGGTTGGTGGCATGACATGAAGATCTGGAAGTCCATGCTCGTACTCGCCTGCACAGCAGCAGGATGTGTGTCACAGCGGGCTCCTGTGATGAACATTTTGGATCATTCATGTCCGACTGGCTTGTGGCGAGACCGCTCGACCTTGTAAAAGAAAACCAGGAGCGTTAACCTTGTCTTAAAGGGGACGTAGAAGGCCGCGCCGCTTTGGGCGCATGTTCGCCGGCAGGATGAGGACATAAATGAGCAAGCGAACCATTGAACCGCCAAGGCGCCAAGATCGCCAAGTTGGGAGAGAGGAAACATCTGGGTTCGTCAGAATTTCATATCGCAATATGCTGGTTCTCTTATGGTTTTCTGTCCTCTTGGCGGCCTTGGCGGCTTGGCGGTTAAAATTATTCGCTGAAAAACAAATATTTTGAACATTAGTAATGCAAGGATCGCAAAAGGGGGGCAAAATTGAATTTAGAACTCACAAAGAATGGATTGCGAATTAAAAGACGAGTCGTGACGTGTAATAGAGTCGGAGCGATTGTTGTCGGCACCGCCCTGCTGCTGGCCCCGGGCCGCACAGGGGCGCAACACCTGTGGTGGGACACGCGGAAACTGAATGACGCGAACTGCCTGTACGGCGAGATCACGGTGCTGGCGACGCACCACGCAATCTACTACTGCGGCGCGAACTGGCATCCCGGCGAGCCCGCGGGCGGGTACTGCGGCATCCAACACAACGGACCCCAGGAACGGCGCACGATCTTTTCCATCTGGGACACGGCGCCGACGCTCCATCCGCGGGTCACCCAGGCCGATCCGAAAACGATTTTCAACCGCTTCGGCGGCGAGGGGGAAGGGGCGCACACGCATATGCTGTGGGACTGGAAAGCGGGCGAAACTTTCCAGTTCTTCGTCCAGAAGCGGCCCGGCGCTGCGCCGGGCACCACGGATGCGCGCTACTACATCTACGACCGCGGGTCGAAACAGTGGCGCCATAGCGCGACCATCACGTGTCCCAACGGGGATAAGCAAAGCAAGGCGAGCGTGGCCACCATCGGCGGGGGCGGGTTGGCCTCTTTCCTGGAGAACTTTGCGGGCCAGGACCGCGACGTCCCGAAACTCGCGTTGTACCGGTTGTGGCTGGGAACCGACGCGGGCGCGATGAAGTGTCTCACCCAGGCGCAGGGGGACGGCACCTGGGGCCAACTCCACGATGCGTACTTCCTGGCGGAAGGCGGGCGTCCAGCGTTGGACACGCTCTATGGCCAACTGCAGCAGCAGTATGGGAAGCCGACCTTCGGGCGGGAGGGCGCGAAGCTGCGCCCGCTCACCGACAAACCCATCCCGGCCGCGGTGATCAGGGAACTCAAGGCTCTACCCACGGGGAAAAACGTTCAGGACAAGTGACCGGGCTATTGACTCCGCGCCCCGGATGCTTGAACCTAGCGCGCAGATGACGGGCAACCAGGGACCATGGCACGTTTTGTTGATCGGCGGCTCGGGCAACATTTCCACCGATGTTGCGCGTCTGCTGGCGGCGCGCGGCCACCGCGTCAGCGCGGTGACGCGCGGCCAACGCGCCGCGCCGGAAGGCGTCCGGCTGCTGACCGCCGACCGCCATGACGCGGCCGCGCTGCAGCAGGCACTCGGCGCGGATGGGCCCGACGTGGTGATCAACTTCCTCGGTTATACGCCGGCGGACATCGCGCTCGATCACGCCCTCTTCGCCGGACGCATCCGGCAGTATATCTTCATCAGCACGGCCATGGTGTACGCCAAGCCGCATCGTCACCTGCCGTTGACCGAGGACGGTCCGCGCGGCAATCCGTTTTCGCCCTATGCGCAGCAGAAGCAGGCGTGCGAGGACTGGCTGCTGGCGCGGTGGCGCGCGGAGCGCTTCCCCGTGACCATCGTCCGGCCGTCGCACACGTACAGCCCGCGCTGGATCCCCAACCCGGTGCGCAGCGGCAGCTACACGCTGCTGGCACGGCTGGAGCGGCGGCAGCCGGTCTTTGTACACGACGGCGGCTGGAGCCGTTGGACGCTGACCGCCACGAGCGATTTTGCGGTGGGGCTCGCCGGGCTGCTGGGGCGCGATGACGTGCTGGGCGAGGCCTTCCACATCACCAGCGACGAAGTCCTGACCTGGGGCCAGATCTACGCCGCAACCGTTCACGCGGCCGGGGTGCGAGAACCGCTGATCCTCGACATCCCCACGGACTTCATCTGCCGGGTGCGCCCGCAGATGGTCGAGTGGCTGTCGGGCGACAAGGCCGAGCCGGGCGTGTTCGACAATAAGAAGATCAAGCGCTACGTGCCGGACTTTGTTTGCCGCAAACCGTTCCGCGCCGGCATCGCCGAGGCGGTGGCCTGGTTCCGCGCCGAGCCTGGGCGGCAGACCGTGGACCCGGAGACCAACGCCGTGTTCGCGGACGTCTGCGCCGCCTGGCAGGCCCGCTGACAACGGCTCCGAGAAGAGTGTTGCGGATTGGGCCAAACGGATCGCGCGTGATCTTGGGCCGTCTGTCCTCTCCCGGAGAGGATCGCCGATGCCGCGGACACGAGTCCAGCGGCACCGGCTCCGCCTTGCAGCCAGCCCAAGCTGACGCGTTCCCTTTTGGGTCCCTCGCAGACTCGGGACAACCCAATCCGCAACACGATTCGCCCCGCCGCAGACGGCGGGTGGGAACCTTATGATCGCAACAAGTCTTCACTCAACATGCAGGTCTATTCATGGACAGACAACGGCTTGACGGCGGCATCCGGGCGGGCGCGTGTGGCGCAGAGCTGGCCGCCGCTCTCGATGGCAATGGCGTTTTCCGGGCAGATCAGGCGGCAGACGTCGCAGCGGGTGCAGCGTTCGTCGTTGATCCGGTGCCGGTGGTAGGGCGCGGCCGGGATGGCGTCCGACGGGCAATGCTGCGCGCAGAGGGTGCAGCCGGTGCAGGTATCCTGCACCACGTAGTGGATCAGCGCCTTACAACGCCCCGCCGGGCAGCGGCCGGCCAGGTGCGCCTCGTATTCCGCGCGGAAGTAGCGCAGCGTCGTCAGCACCGGATTGGGGGCGGTGCGGCCGAGTCCGCAGATGCTGCCCTGGATGGTGAACTCCGCCAGCCGCTCGAGCTCGTCGAGATCGCGGGGCCGGCCCCGGCCCGCGCACAGCCGGTCAAGGATCTCGTACAGACGCATGGTGCCGATGCGGCAGAAGGTGCACAGCCCGCAGGATTCGTCGCACAGGAACGCCATGAAATAGCGGGCCACGTCCACCATACAGGCGTCCTCGTCGAGCACCACCAGGCCGCCGGAGCCCATGATCGCGCCCGCGGCGGTCAGCGCCTGGAAATCCACCGGCAGATCGGCCAGGGCGGCGGGCAGGCAGCCGCCCGACGGCCCGCCGATCTGGACCGCCTTGAACGGCTGGCCGCTCGGGCAGCCGCCGCCGATCTCCTCGACGATGGCGCGCAGGGTGATGCCCATGGGCACCTCGATCAGGCCCGTGCGGCGCACCTCGCCGGCCAGCGCAAAGACCTTGGTGCCCGTGCTCTCCGACGTGCCGTAGGCCGCGAAAGCCGCCGCGCCGTGGCGAACGATCCAGGGCACCAGCGCGAGGGTTTCGACGTTGTTGATCAGCGTCGGCTGGCCCCACATGCCGCGGTCGGCGGGGTAGGGCGGCTTCAGCCGCGGGATGCCGCGGCGCCCCTCGATGGATTCGATCAGCGCCGTTTCTTCGCCGCAGACGAAGGCCCCGGCGCCCTCGAACAGATGCAGATGGAAATGGAAGGGTCCGCCGAGGATGTTATCGCCAAGCAGCCCGCGCGCGGTGAGCCGTTGCAGCGCCGTGCGCAGGCGGCTGACGGCGCGCGGATACTCGGCGCGCACGTAGATGTAACCTTCCGCGGCGCCGACGCAGTAGGCGGCGATCAGCAGCCCCTCGATCACGCGGAAGGGGAACGATTCCATCAGCATGCGGTCCATGAAGGCCCCGGGATCGCCTTCGTCGCCGTTGACGATGACGAACTTCCGGCCGTCCGCGGACGGCGCCTGCCGCACGCGGCTCCACTTTTCGGCGGTGGGGAAGCCCGCGCCGCCGCGGCCGCGCAGGCCGCTGGCGCGCACCTCCGCGATGGT
Organism: uncultured Lentisphaerota bacterium; assembly: GCA_903871765.1. Taxonomy (GTDB): domain Bacteria; phylum Verrucomicrobiota; class Kiritimatiellia; order CAIQIC01; family CAIQIC01; genus CAIQIC01. The sequence goes on along the minus strand of CAIQIC010000522.1, from coordinate 1,553 downwards.
GTCCGCGGGCGCGCGCGCCAGCGTCTTTTTCAGGGCGTCAAAACCCCTGAGCGCGAGGTACTCGTCCAGGTTGAGCGGGTCCAATTCACCGAAGCCTTCCGTGGACAGGCGCACCTGGCGGCACATGAACGACTCCACCGGCGCGCCCCGCACGTCCAGCACATGGTGAACGATGCGCTGCCGGTCGTTCCGCGGCACCACCAGATCCGTCAGCGTGCGATCCACCCAGCGCGCGAGGCGGCGCCGCAGCCGCAGCGGCCGGAAATGGCGGCGGACGATGGCTTCGGCATCCTCGGGTCCGACGCGGGCATAGAAGGCAGTCGGCCCGCCCGGCAGCCGCACCTCGACGATCGGCGTCTGGTGGCACATGCCGACGCAGCCGACGCGTTTCACGTCCGCCGGCGCGCCAAAATCGGCCACGGTGGCGCGCAACCGGTGGAACAACTCGTCGCTGCCCTTGGCCATACAACACGAGCCCAGCCCGACGCGGATTTCCGCCCGGTGGTCCGCCCGCAGACTGGCGACGGCATCCACGTCAGCCGGCCGCGCGTGGCCCGTCGCCAGGTAATCCGCCACCAGGGCCGGCACGGTGTCGGCGGTGAGGTGGCCATAGGTCGAACCCTCCACCTGGACCACGGGCGCCAGCGTGCAGCAGCCGAGGCACGCCACGCGTGCCACGGTAAACTCGCCGTCGGGGCTGGTGTCGCTGCCGGCGGGAATGTGCAAGTGGCGATGCAGGGCGTCGCGGATGTTTTCCGCGCCCTTGACGTGGCAGGCGGTGCCGTGGCAGACGCAGAGCATGTGGCGGCCCGTGGGCTGCAGACGGAACTGGTGATAGAACGAAGCGACGCCGACCAGGTCGGCCAGACGCAGGCCCGACGCTGCGCAGACGGCCCGCAGTGCGTCGGCGGGCAGATACCGGTATTGCCGCTGAAGCCCCTGCAAGATCGGGATCACGGCCTCCGGCCCACGTCCGGTCTGCGCCAGCAGTTGCGCTACAAAATCATTGTAAGCTTCATCGGACATACAAACTTCGTCATGGTTTGCTTTCGATGCAGAACAGGTGCTGTTGGCCGCGGATATAAAGGCGCGTGCCGAGCGGCACGGGGCTGGCGCCGCATACCTCGCCGACCGTCCCCTGGCCCAGGGGGCTGTATTTATCGCCCAGGGCCAGCAGATGGGCGACGCCCTTGAAGTTCAGCAGGATGAGCACATTGCCAGCGATGGTCGGCGAGGCATAGAATGGGGTTTCGAATTCATGCGTCCACAGCACCTTGCCGGTTTGCAGATTGTAGCATGTGAGCAGCCCTTCGCTGTTGACGATGTACAAGCGCGTGCCGTCGCTGACCGGGCTGGTGGCGTCGGGGACGCCATCCTCGGCCTTCCACACGATGCCTGTTTCTCCGGGGTGCAGTCCGATGATCGCATTGTTCGGCGCGACCGCGACAACGATGTTGCTGGCGTAGATCGGCGACGGCGCCACGTCGCTTTCGAGGCATTTATTGCGCCAGAGTTCCTTCCCGTTCGCCGGATCGTACGCGATGACAAACGGT
>CAIQIC010000521.1 GCA_903871765.1 uncultured Lentisphaerota bacterium | reverse complement strand
GCCCGCCGAACCGCGTACGGGACGCAGCCGCTGGCGGGAATGGACCGTCTCCGCGGCGTCGCGGCCGCGGGAATATGTGACGGCGTTGCTGACGGTGTTTGGCATGACGCTGGCGGGCCTGGCGATGCAGGGATTGATCGGCTACACGGCAATCTCGCTCTTCTATCTCACGGCTGTGGTTCTGCTCGGGCTCTTCGTGGGCCAGGGGCCGATTCTCCTCGCCGCCACCCTCAGCGCGCTGGCGTGGAATTTCCTCTTCATCCCGCCGGTCTTCACCTTCCGGATCGACAAGTTCGAGGACGGTCTGATGTTCGGGATCTTCTTTGTCACCGCGCTGGTCACCGGCCGCCTCACCGGGCGGCTGCGCGCCCAGGAGCGCGACCAGCGCCAGCGCGAGCAGCGCGCCACCGCCCTTTACCAGCTCACGCGCGCCATCGCCGCCGCCCGGTCCGTCGACGAGGTGCTGCGCAACGCCGCCGCGCAGGTGCAGGAGCTGTTTGGCGCGCGCCTGGCGATTTTCACCAGGGATCCCGCCCAGCCCGGCGGCTTGCTGCTCCACCCGGCGGCCACCTATGTGGCCGACGAGAAAGAGCAGAGCGTGGCCGCGTGGACGTTTCGCAATCACAAGAACGCCGGCCGCTTCACGGACACGCTGCCGGCCGCCGAGGGATTCTACCTGCCCCTGCTCGCCGGCGAAAACTGCATGGGGGCGATGGGCGTCAAACCGCCGGCGGAGGCGACGCTGCCCGTCAACCAGCGCGACCTGCTCGAGAGTTTCGCCACCCAGATCGCCCTGGCGCTGGATCGTGAGCGCCTGCGGGCCACCGAGGAGGCGGCGCGTCTTTCGCGGGAGTCGGAGAAGCTGCATCGCACGCTGCTCGACGGCGTGTCGCACGAATTGAAGACGCCGCTCGCGGTGATCGCCTCGGCCGCGGAGAACCTCGCCGACGGGCCCCTGGTGGCGGAGATCCGCACGGCGACCCAGCGGCTGCAGCGGCTGGTGAACAACCTGCTCGACATGACCCGCCTCGAGTCGGGCACACTGCGGCTGCGGCGCGACTGGTGCGATCCGGCCGACCTCATCAACGCCGCGCGGGAAATGACCGCCGACGCTCTGCGCGGCCGGACCGTGCGGCTGGACCTGCCCGCCGGCCTTCCGTTGGTGCGCGCCGACGCCGGCCTCATCCAGCAGGCGCTGGCCAACCTCATCCATAACGCCTGCGTGCACACGCCGCCGACGGCCCTGATCACGCTTGCCGCTGGCACCGACGAGGCGGCAGGCCAGCTCTGGCTCGCGGTGGCGGACAACGGACCCGGCCTGCGCCCCGAGCAGCGGGACCGGCTGTTCGACAAATTCTTCCGCGGCGAGCCGGACCGGGCCGGCGGGCTGGGTCTGGGGCTTTCCATCGCGCGCGGTTTCGCCGAGGCACATGGCGGCCGCGTCGCGGCAGGCAACCAGCCGGGCGGCGGGGCGCGCTTTACGATCTTTCTTCCGCTGGAGCAGCCTGCCAGCGTACCCCCCGAATGAGCAACGACAGCTTCCATCCCGAAGTGCTCGTCATTGACGATGAGGTGCAGATCCGTCGCCTGCTGCGCGTGACGCTGGAAGGCGCGGGCTTTCGCGTACGCGAGGCGGAGGGCGGCGGGCTCGGTCTGACCGAAGCAGCGACTAAGCGGCCCGACGCCATCATTCTCGACCTCGGCCTGCCCGACCTGCCCGGCCTCGAGGTGCTCAAGCGGTTGCGCGAATGGAGCCGGCTGCCCGTGCTGATCCTCTCGGTCCGCGGCCAGGAGGCGGACAAGATCGAGGCGCTCGACGCCGGGGCGGACGATTATCTCGGCAAACCGTTCGGCGGCGGCGAACTGCTCGCGCGGCTGCGGGCGATGCTGCGGCGCGTGCAAAGCCCGGAGGAGGAAAGCAACGCGCGTTTCGGCGACGTGGAGGTCGATTTCGCACGAAGGGTGGTGACGAAGGCAGGGGCCGTGGTGAAGCTGACCCCCAAGGAATACGCGCTGCTGCGCCTGCTCCTGCTCCACCGGGGCAAGGTGATCACGCACCG